>JACDDZ010000067.1 GCA_013816695.1 Gemmatimonadaceae bacterium | reverse complement strand
CATCCAGCGCCAAATTCTGCTCGATCGGCGGGATGGCGGGCACAAATGCAGCCGGCGCACGCACACTGCGCTTTGGCTCTACGCGCGCCTGGATCGAATCACTGGACTGCGTTTTCGCAGACGGCACACGGGGAATCGTCAGGCGCGGAAATGAGGTGCCAGCCAATGTGCCGGCGCTCGGGCGATTTCTCCACGAACTCCAGACGCGCATGCCTACCACGCGAACGGTTGCTCCGTTCATTCACGAAGGAGTACGAAAGGATTCGTCCGGGTATGGTGTGGCGGCATATGCGAAATCCGGTGACCTGGTGGATCTTCTCGTCGGGAGTGAAGGAACTCTTGCTGTTTTTGTTGGCATCGAGCTGGGGTTGGCTGCCAATCCCACCGCAGTCTCGAGCGTTCTGGCCGAATTCGATTCGCTTGAATCCGCCGTGAATGCTTCACACAAGGCAGCCGCGCTCGGTGCCAGTGCCTGCGAGCTGCTGGACCGCACATTCCTGGAGTTTGCGGGCACGTATGCAGACGAGCCACCCCAAGCTGTCTTGCTCGCTGAAATCGAGGCGGATAGCGATCGCGCTGCGACGACGTCGGCCGAAATGCTTGCGACAGCATTCAGGGCGGCAGGAGCACGCGAAGTGAAAATCGGGATATCTCCGGTCGAACAGCACGAGATATGGGAGCTGCGCCATGCGGCAAGTCCAATACTCGGAAAGCTCGACCCCCGTTTGAAGAGTATGCAGATCGTCGAAGACGGTGCTGTCCCCCCGAAAAACCTGGCCGCGTATGTGACCGGGCTTCGGGAGGCATTTTCCCGTCAGGGTATGAGGGGAGTCATATTCGGTCACGCGGGCGACGCTCACGTGCACGCGAACCCCCTTATCGATACGTTGGCGGACGGATGGAAAGCGCGGAGCGAGGCGCTGCTTGAGGAAGCCGTTTCGCTCGTTGCCAGGCTCGGGGGCACGCTGAGCGGCGAGCATGGGGACGGCCGGCTCAGGGCGCCGTTCCTCTCATTTGTGTGGAGCGCTGAAGCGATGCAGCTCTTCGCGGACATCAAGCGCTGCTTCGATCCGGATGGACTGCTGAACCCCGGAGTAAAATTCGCTCCCGCCCATCGCGGACTGGATCCCATCAAGTACGATCGGGCACTCATGCCTCTTCCCGAGGTGGCCCGCGCGGCATTGGACTCGATGACTGCTGACAGGTCCTACGATCAATTTCGGCTGTCGCTTATTGGACAGTTTCAATAACTTTCGCGCGGCAATATTCCCCTCCCGTTTCACTCCAAAAGACGATGGATTTCTTCACAGAGCCCAAGCTCTCACTGCTTTCGCGCCCCGTTTTTTCGGAGCCATCTCATCTTCCAGTCAACTGGCTCGGTGAGAGCACCGATGGCGAGCGTCTCGCGGAATTCGCCGGGCGTCTCTGCTACATGAGCCAGCGAAATCCGGCTTCCAGGAACACGCGCGACTACCTCGAGAACATCAAGAAACAGGGACATGGGAGCGTTCTCGAGCACGCCAACTATTCGATCCTCATCGAGGGGGTGAGCCGATCCTTCACCCACGAATTGGTGAGACACAGGGCCGGATTTGCCTACAGCCAGCTCAGTCAGCGGTATGTGGATGAAGGTGACGCGAACTTCGTAGTTCCGCCTGCGATCATAGGCGATGAAGCGCTCGAGACAGCTTGGCGCGCCCAGGTGACGGGAGCGCAGCAGACATACGTCTCGCTGGTTGAGTCCCTCATGGAGAGATACTCGTGGGTGGCGGACAAGGTTCACCGCCGGAAGATGGCGCGTGAGGCGGCGAGGGGGGTACTGCCCAACTCCACGGAGACGAAAATCGTCGTCACCGGCAACGCCCGCGCGTGGCGTACGATGCTGGAGCTCAGATCGAGCGAAGGCGCCGAGATGGAAATCAGAAGGTGCGCGATCGCGATCCTTCGCCTGCTTCAGATCGAGGCTCCTGCGTTCTTTTCCGACTTCGAGATTTTCGTGGCCGAAGACCGGCGAGAGTCGGCGAGGATTTCCTACCACAAAGTCTGAAGCTCGCGAAAAAAGTTTTTCCCTCTAAGAAAACTTTTTCGTCAAAAAAAACTTTCCTGATTTGGGAATAATTGTTGCGCGAGAAAGTCAGAGATTTTATACTCGTCGCATCTCGCAGCGTGCACGCTGCTCTCTCGTAGGAACCGGATGACGCGAATCGGTTTCGCTTTCAACCTGAAGCCTGAGTCACAAAGCCCCGAAGCGGTCGCCGATCAGGCGGAAAACCGCGTTGTCGACGGGGATCTTTCGCGTCCCGAAGAAGAGCCTCCCAGTGGTTCCGCCCCCGGCTCCGATGAATTCGCCGAGTGGGACTCGGCGGAGACTATCGACGCAGTGGCCGAAGCTCTCGCGGAGCTTGGCGAGGTAATCCGCCTGGAGGCCGACGAGAATTTCCCGGAGAAGCTCCGGGCATCGAAGCCGGATATCGTCTTCAATATCGCCGAGGGCCGCTACGGTCCGAATCGAGAGTCGCACGTGCCGGCCATCTGTGAATTCTTCGGAATCCCCTATACCGGGAGCGATCCGTTCACTCTCTCGCTCTGCCTGGACAAGGGTCGCACGAAAGAGACACTCGCATTTCACGGAATCCCGACAGCTGCCTTCTCCATTGTGCACTCCATGGACGAACTGGTGGCGGTAGGACGCCGGATGCCCATGCCTCTGTTCGTGAAGCCGGTCCATGAAGGCTCGTCCAAGGGTATAACCGAAAAGAATTTCTGCCGGACCACCCGCGAGCTCGAGGCACAGGTGAAATTCCTCCTGGACACCTACGAGCAACCGGTTCTGGTCGAGGAGTATCTGCCGGGGAACGAATTCACCTGCGCAGTGCTTGGTAACGGACCTGACGCTCGGGTGCTTCCTCTCGTGGGAATGAATTTCGGTGAATTGCCCGAGGGGGCGATGCCGATCTACGGATATGAAGCCAAGTGGATCTGGGATCGTCCGGAAAATCCGCTCAACATGTTCGACTGCCCGGCCCGGATCGGTGATGCGCTGCGCCAGTCGATCGAGGAGCTCACGCTCCGCGCTTACAACGCGCTCGGCTGCCGCGACTGGTCGCGCGTCGATGTGCGTCTCAATGCCGACGGTATTCCCAATGTTGTGGAAGTGAACCCTCTTCCCGGGATCCTTCCCAGACCGGAAGATAATTCCTGCCTGCCGAAGGCGGCGAGAGCAACGGGCATCGACTACAACGAATTGATTCAGAGCTGCCTGCAGTATGCAGCCCGTCGACAGGGAGTTCTCCTCCCCGCCAAGCTGCGGGTTGTGCGCGGCGAGCGGTCGTCGCGCCCCGAGGGTCTTGAAAGACTCGGTGCCAACATCGGCACCCGGCTAAAGGCGTAAGGCAGACGATGAAAGTCGCCGTGCTTTTCGACGCCATGTCCGCCCTGGCTCCGCTGCCTGACATGCTCATACTCGAGGGAGTAGAAGCAGTCGAGAAGGCGCTTGAGCAGGCCGGGCACACGCCCATACGGATTCCGGTCAATCCCGACGGTCGATGGGTGGAACGTATCCGTCGCGGAAAATTCGACTTTGTTTTCAATCTTTGCGAAGGCATCAATGGTGTGGCCAAGATGGAACCGCTGGTGATCGCAGTTCTCGAGCTTTTCGAGATTCCGTTCACCGGCAGTTCCAGCGCCACTACCGCGATCTGCCTCCGCAAGCATCTGGTGAACACGGTTCTGGATCGTGCGGGCCTGCCCGTCCCCCGGTGGACACTGGCCCAGCGTGGTCAAGAACCGGAGAGTGTCGGCTTCCCCGCCATCTGCAAGCCGGCGGCAGAAGACGCATCTATTGGTATTGAGCAGAAGTCAGTTGTGCGGAGTCGTCGCGCCCTTGTTGCGCGCGTCACCGCAATGCATGAGCGGTGGAATGAAGTAATCGTCCAGCGGTTCGTGCCCGGTCGTGAAGTGAATGTCGGCATTGTCGGCGACCAGATACTTCCTGTCGCTGAAATCCGTTTTGACGGAATGCCCGACAACCTCTGGAAAATTGTTTCCTACCGTTCCAAGTGGGAACCCGGAAGTGACGAAGATCTCGGCGCGGCGCCCCGGTGCCCTGCCGACCTCCCCAGGAAACTGACAGCGGAGCTCGAGGAAATCACTCGTGCGGCGTGGAAGGCTGTCGGCGGCGAAGGATATGGCCGCGCAGACTTCCGCATCGATGAGGCCGGTCGCCCTTGGCTCCTCGAGGTCAACCCGAATCCTGATTTATCCATCGACGCAGGCCTCGCCAGGATGGCGCGCGTTGCGGGAATGGACTACGCAGCACTCATCAATCGAATTTGTGAGTACGGCCTCAACCGCGAGATGAAGCTTCCCGCGGACCAGTGGGCGCGATCACTCGCACTCTCGGGGGCGTGAGCGGAACGGTTTCACTCGCTGGACTTTCAAAGGCGAACCGGGACCGCGTAGCAGAGATTCTGAAATCATCGCAGCTCTTTCGCGAAGATGAAGTTGACGTGGCGCTGGAGTTATTCGATCAGTCGGTTGGAAACGAGTCCGAAACGAAAGAGCAGGATTACACCTTCGTCGGCATTTACACAGCTGATCGCGAGCTTGTTGGATTTACCTGTTACGGTCCGACTCCGGATACCGACAGGACGTACGACCTGTACTGGATTGCGGTAGACCAGGCAGCACAGGGGTTGGGTAGTGGAACCATCCTTCTCGCGGAAGTCGAGAGAAGGCTGAAGGAGAAGGAAGCAAGGCTTGTCGTAGTCGAAACGTCGTCCAGGCCTGACTACGAGGGAACGCGAAACTTTTATTTGCGTCGCGGCTATGTGGAAGCGGCAAGAGTAACTGATTTTTACGGACCTTCGGACGGACGGGTCATCTTTACAAAACGGTTGCCGGGTAACCGGCCGCGCCGCGAGGCGCATGGAGTGATGTCACATGAGTGACTGGCAGAAAGTCCTGAAGGACCAGAGCATCGGAACACTCGAGAAGCTCGCCGAGAAGTTTGGCGACGCAATCGACGTGGAGGCGCTGCGTCCGGCGTTCGACAATTTCCAGATGCGGATCACGCCCGAAGCGCTCGATCTCATCAAGGAAGTCGGCGATCCCATGTGGAACCAGTACATCCCCACTGTAGAGGAGCTGAACGTGGTGGATGGCGTAATCGATTCACTCGATGAAGACGCTGATTCACCGGTTCCGAACATCACGCACAGGTATCCCGATCGGGCGCTTTTTCTGGTGAGCCCGGTTTGCGCGACTTATTGCCGTTTCTGCACTCGTCGCCGGAAGGTGGGAGACCCCGAGAAGATTTCCCTCAAGGAATACGAGTCGGCGTTCAAGTATCTCGAGGCGCACACCGAAGTAAGAGATGTAATTCTCTCCGGCGGCGACCCGATGATGCTGAGCGATTCGCGACTGGAGTACATCTTCCAGCGACTTCGCGCGATCCCGCATATCGAGATCATAAGGCTTGGGAGCCGCATCACGGCGCACTTGCCGGAGCGCGTTACCCCGGAGTTCTGTGAGATGGTGCAGAAGTATCATCCGATCTTCATGAACACGCATTTCAATCACCCCGACGAGCTGACGCCTGCTACTGTTGCGGCGCTGGACCGTCTGTCGAAAGCCGGCATATCGCTTGGCGCGCACACGGTGCTGCTCAAGGGAGTGAATGACGACCCGAAGGTGATGATGAAGCTGATGCACGAGCTGCTCAAGGCGCGCGTGCGTCCGTACTACATATACATGGCCGACCAGGTGGCCGGCGGTGAGCATTTCCGCACCACGGTGCAGAAAGGACTGGAGATCATTCAGGCGCTCCGCGGATGGACGAGCGGAATGGCTGTGCCACAGTTCGTCATCGACTCCCCTGGAGGCGGAGGGAAGGTTCCGCTGCTGCCCGAGTATGTCGAGGAGATCAATGATGAGGAAGTCATCTTCCGCAACTATGAAGGCAAGCGTTTTACTTACAAGCAGCCCAAGCAGGTTCCTGCGGAAGAAACCGGAATCGTTCCAATTCGTCGCAAGAAAAAAGTAGCGGCGACTAAAACGAAAAGGCGGAGAGCTTCTGGCGAGTAAAGAGACAGCAGACGAGAAAGGCCGCCCGTCTCGGCGGCCTTTTCCTCAACTGCCCTGCTATCCGTGCCCGCACGCTTCCTCGTGCTGCGCCTACGGCGCAACTGTGGATCTCGCGGAAGTAGCGGCAATTGAAGCGAACCATGGGCCTGGGCTGGTTTACGAAACGCGTTGGGGAGAATGGCGGACCCGCGTGCGAAACAAGCGATGCGTTTTTCATGTTGAAGGCGGCTGCTCAATTCACGATAAGCCCTACTATCCTACCACATGCAGCGGTTTCCCGTGGACGGATGATACAGGGAGTCGCTATGAACACGACATTTCCATCTGTGGCGTCTTCGAGACAAATCCTGAGCTAGTCGAGATACAGCGGGCGATACCGAAGCTTTCCGCACTCCGTTAAGCGCCCCGATTCTACATATTAAAGCAGGGTTTCTCCCACATTCTGAAGTTTCTGCCAATGTCAAATTCCGTTTTCTCTCGTTTGCTAGTTGCCGCTTATGCGGTCGTTGCGGTTGCGTGTGGTGGCGCTGGAAAGGATTCCGCGGTTGCCATAGACGAAACCTCCACTTTCGGATTGGTTCAGTCGAAGGTTCTGGCAAATAACTGCACCAACTGCCACACCAGCGGCAGTTCTTTCGCAACGGAAAGCGGACTCGTTCTGGATCCAGCGGTCGCGTACAAGAATCTCGTGAACGTCGCTTCGCACGACGCGACCGCACAGGCGGACGGCATGATGCGCGTAACTCCGGGCAACGCCGATAAAAGCCTCTTGTATCAGAAACTCATTCTCTGGGACCCAAATCACACGCGCAATTACGGCGCGCCCATGCCGCTTGGCGGTGAGTCTCTGAGCAGCGGACAGATCCAGTTTGTAAAGGCGTGGATCAACGCTGGAGCACCGCAGACCGGCCAAGTCGCCGACGCCAGCCTGCTCCAGAATCTGAGCAAACCTGTGTATTCGCCCTTCACGGCACTGGCTGTTCCCCTGAACGGTTATCAGGTGAAGGTCGGCCCATTCGATGTCGCACCCCGTTTTGAGCGCGAGCTTTTCATTCGGCGGGATCTGCGCAACCCGGCGCCGATATACGTGAGCCGCTTCGAAACCAAAATGCGACCCAACAGTCATCATTTGCTGCTGTATACCTTCACACCGAATATCCCGAGTGTGGTGATGCCCGCCGCCGACGTGATACGCGATATCCGACGTCCGGATGGCAGCATGGATTTCATAGCGATGCTGCCGATGGGGTACCACACGTTTGTCGCGGGTTCAATGACACCCACAGGTGGATACCAGTTTCCTCAGGGAATCGCGCTTGAGCTCCCAGCAAACACCACTCTTGACCTGAATTCGCACTATGTGAACGCGACTGGCGGCAGTCTCACGGGCGAGGTGTTTGCCAACCTCTACACCGTCGATAAATCGACGGTGAGCAAAATCGCCCACACGCTTTTCTTTAACAACGAGTCGTTCACCCTGCCGCCGAAGCAAATCACCACAATTACAAAGACATTCACCCTGGCCAGCACGACGACGATCCTCATGCTCACGTCGCACATGCACATGCATGGTGAAAGGTTTGTGGTCAAGATCGCGGGTGGTCCGCGCAATGGCGAGGTCGTGTACCAGACAACAGATTGGGCTGATCCCACGATCAAGATTTTCGATCAGCCGCTGGTGCTGCAGGCGGGAGAAGGGCTGACGTCGGTCGTGACGTACAACAACACGACTTCTTCGGCGATCAGCTTCGGCCTTACGAGCCAAGATGAAATGAATATCATCTACGGGTACTACTACTAAAAAGCCCTTTCGTCCCGCCTGGCCGATTCAACGTCCGCGAGAAAAAGGGAAGTAGTCGCGTCTCCACGCGCTCCCTGATACGGTCGCCGTGGGTTCCACGAAAGATTTCGAAGGTGTGAGGTACACCTTTCTCCGCAAGAATCCTGTGAAGCTCGTTACCCGCCAGCGGGATGTCCGCAAAGGAGTCGTGATCACCGGCGTCGAAAAACCACTTGATCCGGCGCAGGGTTTCAGGGGAGGAGTTGC
>JACDDZ010000066.1 GCA_013816695.1 Gemmatimonadaceae bacterium | reverse complement strand
GCTGCCTCGATTTCTTCAGGCTCGCCTTCGACCTCAACGAGATCGTCCATCTGTGGATAGCGCTCAAAGCGAACTGTAGCTTCGCCCAACTGATACTGCGCGATCCACCGTCCTATTTCCGCAATAACGACATATCCAAGATTTTCGAGTATCGTCTTGAAGACTGCCACGCTGCCAACCTGGCTCGACAACTCTTCGCGTACTTTGTAGCCGTCCTGAAAAGTCGTCCTGCCCTTCCAGTCGAGAAATGCGTGCGTGCTCTCAATTCCCCCATACACGCGAAGACGCAGGACTTCGTCTTTTTCTGAGAGCTCACGAGCGGCATTGTCGTAACGAAGATCCTCAAGCGATCCCTCATACAGGAGCCGCCCGCCAGCGAGTTCCACGAGCTGTCGGCGAATCATTACATCGTCGACGACGCTCTTCAGCTCGACTTCACGCATCGAGAATTGTCTGAAGCACGGTGGAAGTGTCGCCCAGATCCTGGAACACAGCATACGGTGAATGAGTTGCCAGCTCGTCAACGGAATATCTGCCCGTTGCAACGCCAATTGCGCGGGCCCCGATGGAGCGTCCGCAGTCGATATCCGCCGGAGTATCACCGATTACAACGACACGATTGCCTGCAACGTCGATGTTGAGCAGTTCCCTCGCTCTGCGCTGCGCAATGCCTGGCAGTTCAGGCCGGTGCGCGTGATCCGAACCGAAGGCGTTGACGCGAAAGCGGTCCGGATCAAGTCCAGCCGCGCTCAGTTTCTTCCGCGCTCCGGCTTCGATGTTTCCTGTAAGAAGGCCGAGAATGATATTGTCCTGGCTCTCGAGCGCATCGAGAATTTCAGGAATCCCGGGATAAAGCATAACCCTATGCTGCTCCATCTTGAGCGCATCGTTCAACCCGGCGAGATACTCGTCGAGGAGCTCCGTCATTTTTTCCTCGACGTGCTCGGGGTCCTTGCCCGCTCGCTGCATCAGCTCACGAACTATCTGCTTGTCGGTCTTGCCGTCGTAGTGGTATTGGTCATCACCAGTCGTTCCGAATATTCCGCTCAACGCGCGCTCCATCGAACGGCGCCCTGCGCCGCCGCTCCGAAGCAGCGTGCCGTCAATGTCAAAAAGAACCAGCTTCATGAACGAGTCAGTAGAACACCCGACATGATTGTCGCCACGCCCACGATTTGCCACGCGGTCGGCACTTCCTTGAGGAATACCCAGGCAACAGCAAGCGCGATGACAGGCTGCAGATTCGAATACGACGCCGTACGCGTAGGTCCAAGCACTTTCAGTCCGCGATACCAGAACAGGTACCCGACAACCATGGACAGGACGCTCGCATAGAGCAGCGATGCCCATGCACCAAGGCCAATTGCGGTCCAGTCTGTGTCCACAATCGCTGGAATCGTCGTGAATATGAGCGGAATCGTTCCACCAACCATGGCTGTCGCCGCCAGCTGGATTGGATCGATTCGCTTCGTCAGCGGCTGCAGCCCGACCGTATATGCAGTCCAGCACAGCACGCCGCTGAACACGAGCAGCGATCCGAGGAAAGTATTTTCGCGCGAGTTCGCCGACGAGCTGCCAAGCACAACAAAGCCGACACCAAGAATCGAAAGTCCAATCCCGGAAAGAACTCTCCGGCTGGCACGCTCGATACCGCGCATCCGGCTCGCAACAGCTATGAACCCGGGAGCTGCAGCGACAATCAGCGCCGCATTACCGGCGCGGGTGCGTGAGACGCCCTCCACAAATAGAAGTTGGTACAAACCGTTTCCAACGATACCAAGCACGAGCAGCACCATTATGTCGCGGCTTACAGGAAGCGGTTTTCGTTGCCAGAGTGCGATTCCAACAAGCAGCACTGCACAAATGCCGACTCGCATTCCAGTGAACGCCATCGGCGCAATTAATCCAGTCCCGTATTTGACGACGCTGAAATTGATTGCCCAGATGGTAGCCATCGTGAGCAGCATCAGGTCGGTGACTCCAAACGCGCCGCGTGGTGCTGTTTCTTTCATGCGACAAAGCTAGCCGCACACCCGCTCCGCCTGCTACTTTGCCACGCATGTACGTTTCCTTTGCAGTCTTCGCCGACGCCGCCAATCTCTCCCAGGAAGGGAAACTCAACATCCTCGGCGTTTTTGACGCTGTTCAGGTCGGTGGTTTCCCGAGTGTACATCCCCGTTCCAGCTTTGTCGTACGCCTCAAGGGAACTTCTGAGGACGAAGGCCAGCACACGCTCGGTTTTCGCTGGCTGGATCCGTCGCACAATGAGCTTTGGTCTTCCTCCGGCGACCTCAATGTCGGCGCGGGGCCCGATCCCAATTTCGAAATGGATCTGCCGATCATCGCGGTCATCGATCTTCCGGTCAACGGCCCGGGCCCGTACACAATGGAAGTGTCACTGGACGGAACTCCGACTGCCGACGTTCGTCTTTTTGTCGCCGGACCATCGCCCACGGTGATGCCTCCGACGCCGGCGATGTTCAGCTAATCGAGGATCCTTCGCGCGAAGCGAAACCGGCTTCGCAATTTTTTGAGGCGCGGATGACTTGAATCCAGGTCATCCAGCGCATGACCACCCTGATATAGCGTCAAGTGCACAATTTTCCTGTCACCGAGCGAAAGCGCGACGTGGGTGATGTATCCGTCTTGGCGATCTGAAAAGAAAAGAAGATCTGCAGGTTGTAGTCCCTCCAACCCTGCTTCGACTGCGGTGCCCTGCGACGCCTGGAGTGCTGCATCACGACGAATCTGCACACCGTGCAGTGAGTACGTGCTCTGCGCGAGGCCGGAGCAGTCGCACCCCCACGGAGTGATTCCGCCCCACTGGTAATACGTTCCCTCGAAATATGAAATTGCACTTTCGGTGATCGCATCGCCGCGCGTAGGGAACATCGACCGCCTCTCTTCGGCGGAGATGGCCCTGCCGTCCGTAACCGAATCGCCCTCGCTCAACAGCGCACCAAGCGGAAGCTTCCGCAGCTGCCCCCCCAGTTCTGTTACACCGCAGCCAAGCGACATCGGACGGGTGGACTGCCATCCAGAAACAGGAAGAGCGGCCGCCGGCTTCGGGTCAGTGAAATACGCCTCGTGAACCCAGCCCTCATACTGATCTGCGCCGCGAACGCGCATCCAGTCGTTCATTGTTTCCAGAACGACTGCATCGTGTCCGTGAAGGAACTGGGAAATTTGTGTGCTGAGTACGTTTGGTTCTGCAAGCACTGGGACAATCGCGGAACGCGCGGTGATGAGCTGTTCGATCAGTGCTCCGGCCAGTCCATTATTGGGGCCTGTCCAGCCCTGGCCGTAACAGCTTCAACGGTCGGCTGTTGTGCAGCGCACTGTGCGCAGCGCAGGATTCCCTTGAAACTGCACATGATGCAGATGAAAGTCCCGCACGACATGCACGGATACCCTTCCGAAGCGCGCTCTTGGTTCGCGCAGCTTCGGCAGACCATGCAATCCTTCTCCTTTAGGTCAGGCATCCGGGCAGCTCATGCGGTTCATCATTCTCAATTTAGACGACAACCCACCGGTTAGAAACGCCACGTGCGGAAAAAATCGAAGCCGCGCTGCGATGGAGTCTGCTGGAATGTTCCCACAGTCGACCGGGTGCAGGTCTTGTCACTCGTCCCGGGCTCGATACCGCCTTCTACCGTATACATCGCGTTGAACCTGTACTCCAGCTTTAGGCCGAGATTCTCGACAAAGTTGGCACTGTTAACGACGCAGAAACCGGTGCTGAGCCCGAGGAACCATCGCTGCCCGATCTGCTTGCCAAGGATTGCCCGCGTATTGAGAAGGGCGAGATAGTAGTCGCTGGAGCCCGTCGCGGAGAGATCGCTCCCAAGTCGCGGCGTCTGCAACTCGACGATATCGAGCAGTCCTCGCGGTATCGCATTCGTCAAAAGCGTTCCGCCATATCTCACAGCCGCGGAGGCCAACTGGGATCCGTACTGGCTGCGCGAATTATCGAGCGCAAATCCCTGTTCACCGGTGATCAGGTAGCTCAACAAGTCCGATTCTGTAAGCGGAAGGTTGTCCGGATTGTCGAGCGCGAGTTTTGGTTCTGCCAGCGTGCCGCCGATGTTCACCCGCACTCTCACATCGCGCCCCGTGATGCTTTGCCGCGCCTGGCGAACTGTATGAATAGCCTTGATGTCGAGCGAAGGATTGAGATCGGGTGTTCCAAAGAAACGCAGCGAACCGGATTCAACATCAAAGGTTGGCTGTACGAACGGGTCGACCAGGTTGAGCCTGTAAGTTCCCTTGATCGTGTTGAGCGTGCCCTCGAGCGCGAGAGGAGTACGCTCGGTCCGCTGAGATCCTCCGGCGGACGTCACATTTAGCGACCCGCCAAGCTGGATGTTCGCTTCAGATGAACGGAGCCAGACGTCGGGGCCAAGGTTCAGGGTGAGATTTTCCAGGGACAGGTTCTCTGTGAATTTGCTTGGCGCCGACGGCAGAATTTTTCTGTCCTTCACCAATAGCGTGTCGGCGAACTCCGCAAACTCGGGAGCGCGCAGGTCCACGACCTTTTTCTGGACAAGCTCCGGAATGAAAATCGATCCGCGATCGACCCGTACTGCGCCTCGAACAATTGCATTGTCAAAGGGACCGACCAGCCAGAACGGCGCTGTGGTGGAGATGTCGAGGGACGCGAGTCCCGGCTTCTCGATGGCGTGGAAATCGGTCGCGTTCACACTGAGCGAGAATACAGGATTCCTGTATTCCTTGAGATCGATTGACCCTGTTACCGCCACCCTTCCGCGGGTTTCACGTATTGTCTCGGCTGAAAGGCCACGAACGAGAACTGTGTCGTTGGTGAGCACGATGTCAGCGTTGATCTTTTCAAGCCGGGTTCCGAATGCCGTAGCTGTTGCGCTGCCATTGTCGATTCTCAGCTCACCTTCGATCCGGGGCTGCGAAGTCGTTCCGCTTACGTCCACATTGGCGCGGACCGAGCCGCGCGCGAGTGCGACTGCCGGGGTGAAGGCCGACACCAATGCCAGGTCGACGCCTTCAGTTCGGAGGCTCGCCCGAATCGAGTCTCCTTCGTAGCGAACGCCCCTGATGGCAAGTTTCCCATTCGTCGGATGAGCGAGAATGAGAGAGTCGAGACTGGCGCCGTTGCTGGTGATCCGCGCATGCATTGACGCTTCATTCGCATAGGTTCCGATCACATCGCCTGTGATGCGAAGCGTATCCACCTGGAGGAAAGTCGTGTCTCCGAGGCTCCGGGAGCTGCCGCGCAGTTCGGTTCGAATTCCGTTCTCGGAGGTGAGAGTCGCGCTCAGGGTGCTAGCACCTGAAGAGTCGATTGTGGCGAGGGCTTCACCCTTTCCAAAGATGAAACCACCCAGTGAAACATTGGACCCGCTGATGCGCGCAACGCTGTTGCGTAAAATTGAATCTCCGAGCGTCACCTCCGCCCGCAGCTGGCCGGCGCCCCGCCCGCCGAACGCGAACTTCTCGCTCTCGACGATTGCGTGTGTAAGAAGCCGCCCAGGCCGGCCTGTAACATCGCCCGTAAGCCGAAGCGTCCCCGTAAGAGTATCCGCATCGCCAAGCTTGACCCCTGCAGCGCGCAAATAGGGTTTTGCGGCACCAATTGAATCAAGCGAGAAATCGAACTTGAGGCTTCCCGTTCGCGCAGGTGCGATCGCGTAGGTGCCGCTTGCCTCACCCCGTAATCCGGTCCCTCTAATTCGCAGCGTGTCTATTTGCGCGACGCCATTCGCGATCGCAAAGCGGCCCGTGGCACCCGCAATCGGAATGCCTTCAACAACGGATTTGTCGAGGTCTGCGGCGATTTTTCCCTTGAGCTCTTCAGCTGTTGCCCCGGAAATGTCGATAGCGTATTGACCAGTCAACTTCGTGTCGGGAATCCCCTTGCCTACGATCAGGGATTTGAGGTCAAGACCAGCGACAGCTCCGCGTCCCCGGGCCCCATAGGCTGGAGGATCCGTATCGACATATCCGTCGAAGGAGAACGCACCGGACGGCCCCGTCATCGCGGCGGCTATCTGGAGATTTTCCGAAGTGCCGCGTATTCGAATTGGTCCGGTAACCTCACCGCGGATCGGGAGAGTGGGATACGAACGCGCGAGCGAAGTCAGCCAGATCGGCTGCCCCTGCAGATCTACGTCGTATGTGAGAAACTTCTCGCCCCAGATTACGCGGCCCTTTCCGGTTACGCGCGAGACGGGTGCATCTCCATCATGGTGCAGAATATCTGCACCAGAGAAACGCACATCCAGCCAGGACGAATCCAGCCGAGCGATTCCCGAAAGCGTTCCCCTGAGTTTTGGAAAGAGAGGATTCAGGTACTGCACAGTCCGTAAATCCAGCTTCTGCATGTCGACGCTGAATCCGTGGAAAACGGTAAACGCCGGAAACAGGATGTCCAACTCACCACGGCCACCGAATTTCGAGACGGCTCCAGGAACGTGCGCATCGGAGAAGGTGATGTCCGACTCGTCCACGACGAAATGCGTAAGCGGGCCGCCGCTCGCCACTATGGTTCCGGTGAGCTTGCCCTGCCAGTCGTAAGGATACGGCTTGCCGTTGAGTGTCCGCAGGAGATCAAAATCAACCGGATCCGCCACGAGATCCACTTCCCTCACTCCAAGAATTTCTCCGCCAACTGCGTACGTCATGCTGCCCAGCAGCCGTGACTTTACGGTGCGGACATCCATGTTTGTAATCTTGTAATCGATGATGTGGGGATTTTTCTCGCTCACTATTTCGAGGTCGAGGCTTCCACTTCCGGCCTTCGGCAGCGTTGGATAAATCCACGCTATGTCGGCCATCGCAACCCTGTCCGCATTGACCCGGATTGCATATCGAAGCGGAAGGCCGCTTCCCCACACCAGCTTCCCCACTGCTTTTCCATGGGAACCGGGCAGCGACATTCGCGGAGTGTCGAACCAGATGCTGTCGCCATTCTGCTTGATGCTTGCTGCGACCCGGGTAAAGCGGAACGGGGGATCCTTGACGATCATGCTTGCATCTGCGATGCGTGCGAAGCGGCCGACGCTGTCAGGATCGGCGAACCTGACATAGCCCGTCCTGACATTCCCTTCCGTGAATCTCCACGTACGGGTGAACCCGTTACCAGCCCTGCGAAATTCCTCCGTTGGGTGTGCCAGTGCAGCAGCGATTACGCTGTCACGCCTGTATCCCTTGAACCACTCCGCCGGATGCCACCGTAGCGTCAGTGTGAAAGTGAGGTTGTTCACTCTCGATGAATCGATGACGATGAAATCACCAAAGGAGCTGGCCTGGGATTTCGGACCGTGCGGACGCTCGGGAAAAATCTTTCTCCAATTCCAGTGCCCATCCGGATATTCGCGGATGTAGACGACTGGGTGGTCGACCTCGACGTAGCGGAGCAGCACCCGCTTGTCGAAGAGATCGCGAATGTCGTACTTGACCCGGACCGGACCAGTTGCAACGAAGAGAGTATCCTGCTTGTCACGAATCTCCAGCGAGTCAATTGTCACACCCGAGAGGAGGCCTCCATGAATGCGGCCAAGATAAACTTTCCCCTGAACGTTGCCCGACAGGAAGGACATTACCAGCTTGCGCATCTGGTTCTGGCCGTAGCGCGTCTGTGTTGCAGAGATGACGAGCACAACAATCAGAGCGAGTCCGGCAAGAAGCACGAACGCGCTCTGAAATACGATGCGTTGCCTGCGCGACATCGCCCTAGAAAGCCTGGCCTATTGCCAGGCTCAATGTGAGCTTGCTCCTGAAGCTGCCGTCAGCAGGGGGCCTGAAACTGGAGGGACAAGCTTTTTCTTCCTGCGTCAACACAGTTCCGCCGTTCGAATCCGTTGAGGCGTGCACCTTCAGAAGGTTGCCCGGACTTACACATGGCAGCCCTCCGCCCTCCAGCCTGTTCGTCTCGAAGTAGAGCGGACCGGCGGGCCGACGATAGGGATTATACCCCAGTACGACTCTGACGGGCCCCACTGGAGTGAACGCACCAAGTTGAAGGCCTGGCGTCAGCTTGATCTGGAAATTTTCGAACACGTCGAGCCCCCGATTCCAGACATCGCCCGCATCTGTGAATACGGTCAGCTGCAAAACGTCCGGCAACACGGGACTGCGAAACCTGACTTCGGCGTTCGCCACT
>JACDDZ010000001.1 GCA_013816695.1 Gemmatimonadaceae bacterium | reverse complement strand
GAAGTCAGCGGCGTGCGGAGCTCGTGACTCATGACCGCAAGGAATTCACTCTTCGCACGATTGGCGACTTCCGCAGCCTCGCGTGCATGCTCGGAAGTATCCACCATCTGGTCGCGTTCGACGATCATGTTGTGCCGCTCGGTCACGTCAACTGCCACAGCCACAACTCCGCGAACGATCCCGCCGCTGCCACGGAGAGGCTGGTAAACGAAGTCGTAATAGTTGTCGACTACTCCGGTGCCCTGTGAATCGAAGCTGACGAGAAAGTCACTTGCCCCAAACGGCTCACCGGTTTCGAAAACCCTTTGCAGAATTTCTTCAGTCTCGGAGCCGGCGAGATCGGGGAACATCTCAACCAATCGCTTGCCGACCGGGTTTCGGCCGCCAATGAGTTTATGGTAACCTGGATTTGCAACCGAGAATCGGAGCTCACGTCCATGCAATACAGCAATCCCTACTGGAGCCGAAGCAAAGGCACGCGTCAGCTCATCGCGGGCAATGTCCGCCTCTTCCCGTGCGGCCCTTTCCGAGGCAAGCAGGCGCTCGCGTTCTGCGGCATCCATGACTCGCTTGGTGGTTTCCTGCACAACAACCAGAACGCCGCGAATGCTGCCGTCGTCGTCGCGAACGGGGCTGTAGCCGTAGGTCCACCAGACATTATCGAGCCGTCCGTTCCGCTCGATGGGCACAAAATGGTCTTCGTGCCAGGTCGCTTCCCCTCGCGTCATGACGGCGTCAATCTGCGGTCCGATGATCGGCCAGATCTCAACCCAGTGTTCGCGTCCGCGGGCGCCGAGCGCGAGCTTGTCGCGGCCGGTAGTACCGAAGCTTGGGAGGTAGCCGTCGTTGAAGATTTGTATCAGCTCCGGTCCCCACCAGAGGAACATCGGGTGCCGGGATCCAAGCATGATTGAAACCGTAGTCCGCAGGCTTTGCGACCAGCGGGATACGGGACCGAGCGGGGTGGAGCTCCAGTCGAATGCAAGGCAGCGCGAACGCATCTCTCCCGGCCCCGCGAAGAGATTCTGTGCATCCTGGTCGTTGCCGACTTTTGTACGTGATCGAACAGACATGGGCCCTGAATGTTCAGCGAGGTTACATCGGGGTCAAGAGACGGTTTGTAAACCGTTTTCGGATTTCAACTCGCTACCTCCGAAAGCCGTTCGCACCATACGTTTACCTTTGTCAGGCCGCTCCCATGATTTAGCAGGAATCGCGATTTAATGGCTGGAAGGATACTTCCCATGAGGTGGAGACTAGGGAATTTCTTTCGCCGAACCTGGCTTAGTTCGAAATCCATGCAGTCGCGGTGATATAAAATCGACACTTTTTCGCGGTCGCTGTGGTAGTGCGGATTGCGGGATCCAGTTGTATAGTGGGAAATGAGGATGATTATGAAAGCCGCAAGCTTCATTGCTGTTTCTGCGAGTTTATTCCTGCTGGCGTTTCCCGCGAACAGCGCCGCCCAGGCGAAACCCGATACTCTCACTGGCCGCGCGATCAGTGATTCCACATCGGGCATCCCCGCCGCCGCGATCACAATCACGCGCGCACCAGACCGGCTGGTCCAGCGAACTGTCACCGACTCATCGGGATACTGGAAACTCATCTTCGCCGACGGAACGGGCGACTATCTCGTGCATGCAATCGCACCCGGCTACAACTCGGCGCGCAAACGGGTGCTGCGCGATTCCACAGGAAAGCTTCGGCCGGTTGATCTCAAGCTCGCATCGATGGCCGCGGCACAGACAATTGCACCGGTAAGAGTTTCCGAAGCTCGTCCCCGCCCGGAGCGCGAGTCTTTCGAGTTCGACAAAATCGGCAGCAACGACAACACGGCGGTCGGGCTGCTTGGCGCAATTCCTCCAACCATCGCCGGCGATCTGAATGCGGTTGTTGCACTGACTCCCGGAATAGTGAGCACACAGGGAGGATTGTCAGTGCTTGGCGCTGATGCCTCCGGCAATTCAACAACCCTCGGCGGAATGGGCTTCCCTGGAGCATCCGTTCCGCGCGATGCAAAAACCGAAGTGCGCGTAAGCACCACGGCTTTCGATCCATCCGAGGGTTGGTTCAGTGCCTACAGGACCAACGTTGAACTTTCCCAGGGAAATGTGTTCGCGTTTCGCCGCGTCAGTACTACCATAGACGCTCCTTTTCTCCAGGCACCTGTGGCCCCCGGAGCAGATACACGCTTCACCAACGCCCGAATTTCTAGCGGCGGTGATGGAATGTTCTGGGGTGAACGCACGGCGTATAGTTACGGAGTCGAGGGAACACGACGCTCATCGCCTTTCCAGTCAATACAGTTCGCGTCCGACCAGGCACTCCGAACGATTGGCGTTTCACCGGATTCTGTTAAGCGCTTTCTCGGCCTTGCCGCGCCAGCATTTGCGCGCAGGGCCGCAGATCCCTTTGCCAGATCGACAAGCGAAAATGTTTCCATGATCGCCCGAATCGACCGCGCCGGATATGACTTCAAGACGTACGAACCGCGCGACTTAGTGCTCGGTGCGGTTGGATTCCTGAATATCGGACGGAATGGAGGAATCGGCGGATCTCCGTTTGCGAGTTTCGAGAACGCAGGCGAGGCGACCAGTTCCAGCGGAGGCGTTCAGGGGATCTTCTCAAAGTTTGTGCGCAAACGGCTGCTGCTCGACACCCGCACCTCTTTGAGCGTGAACCGTACGGAGTCGAGACCACTCACGGAGCTTCCCTCGGGCAGTGTGGTGGTGCTCTCGGATTATGGAACCGGAAGCTTGTCGAGCCTGGAATTCGGCGGAGGCGCGACTTCCGCATCGTCCCGGAATACGCTCTGGGAAACATTGGCGCGAGCCGATTTTTATTGGGACAAGGCCTCGCGGCATTCAGCGGTTGTTGCAGCTGACCTGCGATACGATGGGTTCAGCAACCGGCAGAATGCAAATGCCAACGGATCATTTCTGTACAACTCGCTCGCTGACCTTGAGCGGAATGCACCTGCGATGTTCAGCAGGTCCCTCGGAGACAGTGAGCGAAGCGGCGGCGAGTGGAATGGATTCCTTTCCATCTCCGACCGGTGGCGCCCGTGGCCCAAGGTAAGAGTGATGGCCGGGGTAAGAATGGAGGGAAACCGTTTCAGTCGTGCACCGCTCCGCAACGCCGCGATAGAGCAGGTTTTTGGAGTGCGAAATGACCGCGTTCCCAACGGCGTTCACGTTAGCCCGCGGCTTGGATTTACCTGGGTGCGAACCGGCATGTTCCGGCACCAGACCACCAACATGGGCTCGTACGGGATGAATCCCGCGAGCTTCATTCGCGGCGGCATCGGTGAGTTCCGGGCCTTCACTTCTCCGCAATTACTTTCAGGTGCATCCGCGTACACAGGTTTGCCCGGTGCCGTGCGCCAGATTTCGTGCATCGGTAGCAGCGTTCCATTCGCGGACTGGATGGGGTTCGCCGAGGGTGCGAGTGACATTCCTTCAGATTGCATTGGGCCGTCAGCGGGGAGCTTTCGTGACGCGGCTCCACATGTCGAGCTGCTTGACGTTGGCTACAAACCATCCAGAAGCTGGCGCGCAAACTTCGGATATGGATCGATCTTTCACGACTTTCCATATGCTATTGATCTGCTGTCCTCGCTCAACCTCGACCAGCCCGGGCGAACGAACCTGAATTTTGCCGGCGTTGAGCAGTTCAGGTCGGGCGGCGAGAACAGGCCTGTCTTTGCGGCACCATCGGGAATCGTGAGCAGCACAGGCCTCGTATCCGCGAACGGATCTCGAATTTCCACGCAGTTTGGATCGGTTATTCAGGGGCATTCCCGGCTGCGTTCATTCGGATCGCAGATGACAATGAGCCTGCGAACGACGCCGCGCGGAAACCTGTTGCTCGCGGGAGCATACACCCTTGGGAGTGTACGGTCACTGGAGAGCGGGTACGACGGAAGCACTTTCGGAGATCCCCGGGCAACGAGCTGGGGTCGGGCTTCAAGTGATGTCAGGCACCAGTTTGTATTGCAGGCGGGCCGAACATTCCTGTCTACCGTTTTTAAGGGAACTGTCGTGACCGCCGTAGGCACAGTACAGTCGGGGCTTCCGTACACGCCGATTGTGGCGAGTGATGTGAACGGCGACGGCTTCAGGAACGATCGTGCGTTTGTATTTCCCGCGATGAGCGGGCAGGGGGCCGGCCTGTCGGATGCCGGTGCCGATTGTCTCCGGCGACAGGTGGGCGCCGTCGCGCGCCGGAATGCCTGCGAAGGCCCATGGTCAGTTGTATTGAACGCGCAGATAACACGTTCATTCGAGATCAAGCGCTATGGCCGGGACGCGATGGTGGGGCTCGCAATTGCAAATCCGCTCGGCGGACTCGACCAGCTGCTGCACGGGAACGAGCTCCGCGGATGGGGCGGTATCCGGGCTGCTGACCCGGTTTTGTATTCTGTGAGCGGGTTCAACCGTGCAACTGGCAGTTTCGCTTACAACATCAATCCGGGTTTCGGGAGCCCGCGGTCCAGCTACTTCGGGCTTGCAACACCCTTTCGCGTCACCCTTGATGTGCGGATGAACGTCGGACGTTCTCTTCCGCAGCAGCAGATGGAGAAGTGGCTGCGTCCCGGCCGCGGAAAGCCGGGGAAAAAGCTTGGCGTTGCCGATCTCAAGAAACGGTATTCCCGAAATGTGAACGATCCGTATCGCGGGATTCTGGCTGAAAGCGATTCATTGCTGTTGACGCGGGAGCAGGGCGACTCCATTCGGGCTGCACAGAAACGCACTGCTTTGTCTGCGGATTCCCTCTGGACGACGATGGCGGACAAGCTTGTGCTCCTCCCCGACAACTTTGATTCCAAAGCTGCGCTGGCGATCCAGGAATCAGCGATAGACGATGCGTGGGAGCTGTATCGTATGAGCGTCAAGAACACGCTCGGCCGGATATTGAGTCCATTGCAATTGAGCATGCTGCCATGGGACTCGCGGAATTTGTGGCTCTCAACCAAGCCAATGAAACTCCGAACGTACATGTTCTAAGGTGGGGCGCGTTAAAGCAGGCGTGACAGCCAATGCATGATGTTCAACACAAATTGCAGGTTGTCAGTTCCTGCCACCTGCATTCCAAATTTGTTTCCCTTGTCGTCAACCTGAGCCGTGAGTGCGGCGGCCTCACCCATCACGACAACGCGTCCCTTTCCGAGCGTCACTGTATATGCTTGCGCAGGTCCAAACGCGGTGCGGCTGACAAGTTTTCCGTTTTCAGGTAAGTAGTCGGTCGCACTATCGCCGAGTATCAGGAGTGGTGTTCCCGTCCGCGACCTGAGGGATTGGCCCGTGAAGGTCTGCACGCGTGCGATTTGTTCTGCGGCCTTCCTTCCCGACAGAATTGGATGAGTGCCAAGCAGGCCATTCTCACGCGAAAAGAGCAGCTGGCTGCGATCAAGGGAATTCGATGCGCCCGAGTTGGCTGCTTCTGTGAAGCCACCGCCCATTTCGACGCCGAGCGCGGTCGAGAGTGCGGAAGCCGCCAGTCCGAATGGATGATGATCCGCAATGAGAAGGATGCTGCCGCCTCTTTCAATCCAATTGCGGAGGGCAATGATTTCATCCGGTGAGAATGCAGAGAGATGCCGGCGCTCCCTGGATTTCGTGGGAAGGTTCAATCCAAAGAGTTTGTAGGTCCTTCCTCCGGCCGCATTGACGCTCACATATACAGCGCACTTGCTAAGAGAAGTGCTGGCAACGTGGACATCCTGCGAGACGACCTGATAGCCATCCCTTTCCATGGTTGCTGCAAAAGGCCGATAAAGACCGTCCGCCGTGTGAGCGTTGTTGTGTGCCGCATCGATGCACACGACCGGCCCGCTACCGGTGTACGCAGGCACATGATTCGGGGAAGTGAAGTCAGGATCTGCTTTCTGCGCCGTACATGCGAGCTGAAGCACCAGGAGAATCAGCGGTAAGGCCAGGCGTGCATATGACATTAATTATCCGATTGTGAGTTTTTTTACATTCTCCTTCATTGAGTCCGCGACCCCGTCCGGCGTTTACCCGCGAAATCAGCCGGGGAGTAAACAGGGAAGGTGAACGCGGACTCTATTGGTTGAAGAGCTCAACGGATAATGTTCAATCAACAGGAGCAGCGTCTGACGGCGATAGTCAGTGTGGAACATGACGGGGCACTAATCGATTCGCTTGTAGAGCAGGTGCTCGAGGGCGACGAGCGCGCGTTTGTGCTGCTTGTCCGCCGGCTGCAGCCAATCGTGCATCGCTGGGCGCTCGGCTTCTCTCCCAATGCCGACGACGCAGACGACATTGTCCAGGAAGTTTTTGTAATTCTCCTCGGAAAACTGAAGCAGTATCGCGGCGCGGGTTCGATGAACGCATGGCTATACAGCATCACCCGTCGTGCCTCCTCACGCGCGAGGCGGAAGATATCGAGACGAGCGCGGCTCGCCGCGGGCATGCCGGAAATTCCTGATCGGCTTGTATACCAGACCGATCCCGGCGGCCGCGTCGATCGCGAGCGGCTCGTCGCCGTCATTCGAACATTCTGGCAGGAGCTCCCCGAACGTCAGCGGACCGTGATGGATTTGGTGGACCTGCAGGGCTACTCACCCACTGAGGCCGCACAAATGCTCGAGCTCAATGCAGCAACACTGCGCGCCAATCTCTTCAAGGCGCGCGCGTCGATGCGGAGCCGGCTGCTCTCGCAATTTCCGCAGCTCGCAGAGTGGAGGGACGCATCATGAACTGCGGAGACGCGAGAGAGGCACTGCTCACAGCGGACCTGACGCACGAGCGGGAAAACGGCCTGATGGAGATGGAACAGGACGAGTTGCAGCTGCACATTGGCAGCTGTGAAGAATGCGGCCAGGTGCGCGCTGCACTGTTCGGATCGGAAAAGATTCTTTCCGAGTCGCTGTCTGCGATTCCTGGCAGAAATTCCCCGGAAGCAATTTCCCGAGTTGCGTATCAGGCGCGAAAGAGGCAGAGACTGGTCAACTGGCTTTTCGTTCCTTGTGGTCTGATCGTTCTCGCGATCGTCGCCGTGCTCGCCTATGGTCGCGCGGCGCCGGTCATTCGCAATCTGACAGCTCCTCCTCCGGCAGTGGAGGTGCAGACTTTCTCGCTGCAATGCCTCTCGGCGGAGCAGGCTGCGAGCCTTATCCGTCCGTATCTGCCGCAACCAAGGAATCCAATGTGGCAAGCGGAAGATTTCGATGTGCGTCCGGCGGTCGGTGAACTGAGGGCTGTCACAGTTCGCGCCCCCAAAGAGGTCCTGGGACAGATTCCCGATCTATTGAAGCGTTACGAAGCTGATCCGTCGGCCAGTTGCCGGTTGCCCAGCGGCAGGAAATAGGGCGCCGAAATAGATTTGACCTTTCCTTAGCTCGAATGGTCTATAAAGGGTAAATTCGCCCTCTCAATGCGATTAACTGGAAAGAGCCCGACCCATCCATTCGGCGCCTCGACTCTGGTCGAGATTGCGCTGCTTGCCATCGCTTATGGAATTGCGGCGAAGGTTGGGCTCATGCTCGACGCAGTTTCCGGGTTCGCCAGTCTCGTCTGGCCGGCATCCGGAATCGCAATCGCGGCACTCTACATTCGCGGAGCAATCCTCTGGCCCGGCGTCTGGCTCGGCGCAATGGTCGCGAATTATATCAGCGGCGCGCCGCCGCTTGCAGCAGCGGGCATCGCTTCCGGCAACACGCTCGAGGCGGTTGTTGCTCTATACGCCCTTCGCTTCTTTGACTTCGACCCGGCAATCAAGAGGGTACGCGATGCAATCGCGCTGATCGTTGTCGCAGCGATGGGAAGCACCATTGTAGCTGCATCGATTGGAGTGTTCACGCTCTACCTGGCGGGAATGGTTCCGTCGGTCGGGATAGTTCCAACTTGGCGGGCATGGTGGATTGGGGACATGATTGGCGACCTGACGGTGGCGCCAATGATCCTTGTCTGGTCGCGCACGCTGGCACACAGCGGCCAGAAAAAGCGCTTTTTCGAATCGGTGCTGCTCGCGTTAACAGCGGCCCTGACGGTTTCGCTCGTGTTCAGTCCGCAGTTTCAGACGACGATCGAGGGATTCAGCGGGCTGTACCTGGTTTTCCCTGTGCTGATCTGGGCCGCCGTGAGGTTTGGTCCGCGCGGCGCCGTTTCCACGGGTTTCATCATCTCCGCAATCGCCATGATCGCAACTATTGGCGGTAACGGGCCTTTCATTAATGACGAGCTGAGCCAGAGCCTGCTCGCACTCCAGATGTTCGTCGGCGTGCAGGCTGCAACATTCCTTGTGCTCGGTGCCAGCATGGGTGAGCGCCGCGAATCCGAACGCGTGGCGAGCGAAGCGCGCACCAGCGCCGAGGACGCCAATAGAGCGAAGTCGGAATTTCTTGCAGTGATGAGTCACGAGCTGCGTACCCCGCTCAACGCAATCTCAGGTTACGTACAGCTGCTCGAGATGGATCTGCACGGCCCGCTCACAGCCAAGCAGCGTGAGTCACTGGAGAGGATCGGACACAACCAGCGCCATCTGCTGACTCTTATCAACGACATTCTTGGCTTTGCGCGGATCGAGACCGGCAAGCTCAATCTCAAGCTCGAGGCCGTGCTCGTTCGCGACATCCTCGACGACATGGAGCCGCTGGTGCTTCCGGACGTAACCCGGAAGCAGATTTCGTTTTCGGTTAACGTCACGGACGACTGCAGGAATGTTTTCGCCGATCGCGAGCGGCTCCGGCAGGTCATTCTCAACGTTGTGAGCAACGCAATAAAGTTCACGCCCGAGAACGGAACGGTGACGGTCAACGCAGCGTGTGACGGTGCGGGATTCGTGACGTTCAAGGTCACCGACACAGGCGTTGGCATTCCCGCGGAGCAGCAGGGCAACGTGTTTGAGCCCTTCGTGCAGGCAGAGTACGGCAAGGCGCGCAGCTTCTCGGGAGTTGGACTTGGCCTCTCGATCGTGCGCAATCTGGTGCAGGCAATGAATGGATCTGTATGGCTGGAAAGCGAATTCGGAGTGGGAACTACTGTGATGGTGAAACTTCCGGAAGGACCGCGAACCTGATCATATGAAAAAACTTCTCGTTCTCGCGCTGCTCACTCTCGCCTGCCAGTCGCCATCGGCAACGGCGACAAATACCCCGTCGGAGGCGTCGCTTTCATTTTCAAATGGCAGCGTGCAGCTGCGTGGAACTCTCTGGACTCCGTCCGGCGGCGGGCTGCATCCTGCGGTGGTGCTGATGGGCGGAAATGGCCCGTGGCGGCCGGCACGCGGCTTCTTCGATCAGATAAGAGACGCGCTCCTGGCGCAGGGGATTGCAGTCGCATATTACGATCGTCGCGGCGAAGGACTCTCTACTGGCGATTTCGACCGTTCTTCATTCGAGGAGCTGGCTGGTGATGCAGTCAGCGCCGTGAATGCCATACGCGCGAGTGCCGGGATTGCGCCCGGCAAGGTTGGACTCTGGGGCCACAGCATGGGCGGCTGGATCGCTCCCCTCGCTGCGTCGCAAAGCAGTTCGGTTGCGTTCGTTATTACAGCTGCAGGTCCGGGTGTCGGACCGCTCGATCAGACCTTGTATGCGCGTGAGAATGAGGACCGTGCGGCAGGCGTTCCAGAACAGGATGTGAAAGACCTGGCCGCACTTCGCCGTGCGATTGTGGAGTACTACACATATCGGACTGCAGAATGCCAGCAGCTCGCGCAACAGTTGTATACGAGCGCGCGCAGCAGGCCGTGGATAAAGCGTGCGATGACCTGGCGCGAGCTGCAGGGTGTGGGCGCTACGTTGCCATCGCCGCAGACTCTGGCCGCAATCGATGCGCAGGATCCGGACGTACTTCGATGGTTCAGGCGCGACGGGCTATACGAGCCTGCAATTGCACTGCAAAAATGTCAGGCACCGACGCTCGCAATTTTTGGTGAGGCAGATCAGACAGTTCCGCTCGCGCCGAGCGTGAGTGCGCTGCAGGCCTCGTTCGAGGCAGCGGGTAAGAAATCCCTCCTGCAGGTCGCCACATTCGCGTCTGCCGACCACATGATCATGGTTCCGTCCGGGAGCCTGGCACCCGGCTTCCTGGCGACCATGACAACCTTCGTCGGGTTAATTACAAAATAGTCGGTCCCCTTGTATACATTCGTTGTATACAAGGAAACCATAAGCTGTGTCCCGGGTGACTTAAGAGGCATCCGGCACCAGCCGGGCGACCTTCACCATATTTCCCATGCGATACCTCATTCTCCTCGCAGTGATTCTTCCGGCTTTCGCCTGTGCGACCGCCCAGTCGCCATCCGCCGCAGAATCCACTCCCCTCGCTTTCAACGGCCGCATTGACCTGGCCACGCCCGTCGCAGTTGTCCCGCTGCGAAAGGAGGGTGAGTTCTACTTCGTCGACGTTCTCGTGAACGGGAAGCCGTTCAAGTTCACGCTCGAGACTGGTGCCGGTTTCACGGCGATCAGTACCGCCGCAGCGCGCGCGCTCGGCATGAACATCGGCTCGGCGCCCGTTCTCACACCTGGCCAGCCTGGTGTACTCGCGACCATCGATTCACTCACAGTTGGCCCGGTTACCTATAGAGGAGTAAGGGCGCGAGTTACATCCTCGTTTGATAACATGGGGTTCGACGGAATTGTAAGTGTGCCGCTGCTCCGCAACCTGCTCGTGACAATTGATCTGTCGAAATCCCGGCTTGTGATGCAGCGAGGCTCGCTTGCGGCCGATGGCGATGTGCTGCCGGTTGCGGGAAAAGATCGCGGAGAGCGTATCGACGTGATGATGAACTTCGCGGGAACGAGCGTGCCGGTGGTCTTCGACACGCGTTCCTTCATTCCAATCATCTTTCCGGACTCACTCGAGTCCACTCTGCGTTTTGAGGCGCCTCCACGCGCCGCCGGTATGGCCCGTGGACCATCACTTGGCTCTTTCCAGCTGCGTGCTGCACGACTCGCCGGTGATGCATCAATTGGAGCGGCGACTATCAGGCGCGCACCGATTACCCTGCGGAATCGCCCGGGCGCAGTGATTGGGGTTCCGCTCCTCGAGAAGCTTGAAGTCACCCTGGACCTGCAGAACAAGCGCGTGCGCGTGCGACCTGCTTCAGCAGGAATCATTCAGTTTGCAGAGACTGCGCAGGAAGCGCCGACGCAGGCACAGACGCCCGCTGCGCATCCGGGTTCAATGGGCTTCAACCTCGCGGGATTTCCCGGAACCCCCCAGCTCCGCGTCGTGGATGTCGTCGCAGGGTCAAGTGCAGAAAAAGCAGGCCTCAAAAACGACGATGAGCTCATCGAGTTCGACGGTGTTCCCGCAGCCCAGATGAATCCCAGTGTGTTCAGGGGCGCAATTGCGCGAGGCAGGGCGGTGAAGGTCGTGGTGCGCCGGGCAGGCCGCGACCTCACGTTTTCAGTCACCCCGGGTAACGCGCCCTGAAGAGATCCGTCGACCGCGCGGCAGGCGCGTACGAGCGACTGCGTGAGCTGATCATCCGGGGCCAGCTGGCTCCGGGTGTTCGACTCGTCGAGCTCGATGTAGCGCGACGGCTGGACATAAGCCGGACTCCGGCGCGCGAAGCAATCCAGCGACTGTACCAGGATGGGTTTCTTACGTCAGTCGAGAGCGGGAGGCGCACACAGTTCGCGGTTTCGGCAATGACCGAAACCGATCTGGTAGACGTATACACCATCATGGCGGCACTCGAAGGCAGCGCCGCCCGAAATGTCACCAGGCTGAATCCGTCCGCGCGCGCGCAGCTGGTGCGAGCATTGAAGGAAACCAACGCGGGTTTCGTAGCAGCCGCGAAAAGGCGGAACCGGAACTTCGACGAAATGTTCGAGCTGCATAACGCCTTTCACGCTGAGCTCATGGATGTCACCGCCAGCCCGCGATTGAGAATACTTATCGACCGGGTGCGGCCTCAGGTTCACCGCTATGAGTATGTGTATGCGGCGATGGTCGGTCCCGACTACAAAGACACTTTCCGGGAGCATGCAGCGATAATTCGTGCAGTGCGAATTGGTACCGCCTCAGCTGCCGAAACCGCAGTCAAAGCCAACTGGATCAAGAGCGCCGAGCGACTACGCGAGTCCTTTGCTGCAATGGGACCGCGCGGAGTGTGGTAGACCCCGCGTAAGGGCACTTTTTCGGCAGCCGAGAGAAAATCGCCCCTTTTTGAAACGAAATCGACGTTTTCGCGGGCCTTTCCAGCGTCTAGCCTTCCTGCGTATCTCTTGCTGCCGTTGCCACTTAGCCTGTTTAAGAAAGCTTGATATGCGGCGGAAACAGCCCAATATTGGAGTCAATTCGCAAATGACGACATCAGAGCAGGCGGCCAAGGACAAATTGACTTCACCAATTGCGGGTAGTGTGCTCCCGCTCAAGCGCGCCGAGGAGTTGGTTCGGACGCTGCCGGGTGTGATCTCGGCCCGAATAATTGCGGGCGACAGCGGCGCGGTTGAGCAGATCCATGTACTGGCGTCGTCGGAGTTTACGCCGAAGCAGATTGTACGAAATGTAGAGAGTGCATTGATCGCGCATTTAGCGATGCGTGTTGATCATAGAAAGGTCTCGGTGGCGACGAGCACGGAAACGAAGCCGAAGCATGCCGAGAAGAGTGATGCAGATCCGACCAAGGATCCGGGGTTGCCGGTAGGGAGCTCGAGGCGTCGGTTGTATTTTGAGGATGTGGAGGTACGCGGGTCGCGGACGCGCGGAACTTCATGCAGGGTAACGCTGCGCAAGGGTGAGCAGATATTCACTGGTGAAGCGCAGGGGATGGAAGGAGACAGGAGTCGTCTGGAGCTGGCTGCACGCGCGACATTGTTGGCACTGGGTGCAGCGGAGGAGCGTGAGGGTCAGACGGGCCTGGAAGGCATAAAGGTTATCGAGGCATTCGAAAAAAGTTTTGTGTTCGCGGGAGTGCTGGTACGCCGCGGTCGTGAGAGTCAGTTATTGACGGGCACGTGTGAGATCCGTGAGAGTGCTGAGACAGCGGCAGCGCTTGCGGTATTGACGGCAACGAATCGGTGGATTGAAGCGGATTTGCAGTAGGAATTACCCGCACAGATGATGCGGGAGAAAACAATTTCTGGAGAACCGACTAAGGAACCCCCGACCCTTACCAGAGCGGAGTTAGGAGCGGGAACGACCCAGTAACACGAGCGGATCCAACCTTGATGCACATGAAGCCGAATGACGGCATGTGACACTGTATAAGGGAGGTGACGCTACTATGGAAATGCTTGCCACGATTGTCAGCGGTATTTTGTCGTTTGTAATGGCTGAATGGGGCACGTGGACTTGATGACGTAGGGGTTCGGGGGTTTCTGACTTTGCCATGAATCGCGCTGCGAAGATATACGTAGGATTGCTTTCTCTGGCTGCCCTTGCTGCGGCATTTGCTGCCTTTTTGCTCGGGAAGAGTCCGACGAATGACAGCTGGAAGGTGGGAATTACATTCGGCCTTCTCGTCGCACTCTCGCACCTTCTCGCATTTAAGAAGACGGGCCGCAGTGAGTCCGGCTCCATCGCGTTTCTGCCGCTACTCGCGGCAGTCTTTGTCGCCCCGACATGGTCAACAATCGTGTCGATGACGTTTGCCACGGCCATCGCTGAACTAGCGGCACGAAGAGAACCAATAAAGGCAGTTTTCAATGTCGCCCAAGCAAGCTTGGCGGTCGGGTTATCTATTGTGTTTTACCTGTCCGTTGGAGGTAATCCTCTTGCCTCGGGCAGCAATGTCAATATTGCCGCTTTTTCCTTCGTTTTAATTCTTTTTGTGGTTGTAAATGCAGTCGCACTGAGCGGTGTCATTGCAGCGAGTGAGCGAAAACGATTTGTATCGCTGATTAAGCAAAGAGGGCTGAAGACATTCGTCTATGATCTCTATGCGCTCCCCTTTGTGTATGTATTCGCGTGGGTGTACCTGCATTACGGCGCCTTAGGTTCAATAGCGCTGGTCCTTCCGATCATGGGTGTACGAGAGCTGTATAAAACAAACTGGCAGCTACAATTCGCCAATAAAGAGCTGCTCGAGTTAATGGTTGCGACTATTGAAGCGAGAGACCCGTATACATCGGGACACTCTCGGCGGGTCGCCGCTAATACACGCGTAATTTGCGAAGCTATGGGGCTTCGCGCCCGCCCAACGGAACGAATTGTTACTGCTGCCCTTCTCCATGATGTTGGGAAGATCCATGAGATTTTCGGGCCGATTCTGAGTAAGCCGGGTAGGCTATCCGATGAAGAAATGGCAATTATGAAAACTCATCCGGTAAAAAGCGAAGAGTTAGTGGGACGTGTATCTGGATTTAAAGATCTTCTTGCGGCAGTAAGGCACCATCACGAAAACTGGGATGGCTCCGGATACCCCGACGGTGTAGCCGGTGAAGCGATTCCATTAGGCTCACGTATCATCATGTTCGCGGACACAATTGATGCGATGACGACTGATCGCCCGTATCGATCAGCCTTGAGTCATTCAGCAGTTCGAGCTGAGCTCCAAAAACATCGCGGCAGACAATTTGACCCAACGATTTGCGACCTTATCCTGGCCAGTGATTTGTTGAATCATTTCACAACAGAGTTTCAAAATCTTGTAATCGAGCGCCAACGAGAGGCAGTTCTTTCCGTCCAAGTATCAGCGTGAACTGCTATATGCTTGTTTCGTGTGGCGACTGAATGGGGTTCAGGGGGTCGCGGGTTCAAATCCCGCCGTCCCGACTTGCTGTATAGTGTTGTGGTGCTTGGCTTTGTTGCATTCCGTCTAGTGTCCATTCGCAAACCCCAACGCGCCCTTGTGTGCGGTTTGTGTGCGAGTGCGTCGGATGAGAGAGAATCGTCAGTTTTTTGATCTGGCGAATCCGGCGACTGGCATGAGTAATAGGGGCCTTGGAGTACCTGGCTGGCCATCCCTCAATGCAGGTCAAAACCCGATTGTCGAAGCCACAACCTCGTCCCCGTGTAGTTCTTATTCATGGAATCAGTAGTAAAGGAGGTTGGTATTTAGGGGTTACCGAGAAACTCTCGAAGTACTTCGACGTTAAACCTTTTCATTACAAAGGGTACATTGTCCTGGGGCCGATCTCGGTACTGTTCGGTCCCCAAGCCGCATGGATTTCCATCGCGATTTACCTCTTGGTGGCGTGAAAAATTGTCTAAGAACTTCGACCGTGATCAAATAGTGAGAAAGAAACTCGAAGCTCTAGGCTTTATAGTCCTCCGGTTCTGGGAGACAGACGTGTTGCGCAACCCAGCCTCTATCGCCGCTGAGATTCGCAAGGTCATCGAGACTTGGACCCCAAGTAACGGATAATGAGTCTGCTTAAGGTTCGACTCTCAGACTCACAACCCCACTAACCGCCAGGGGTATGTAAATGAAGTGCACGCCCAGCCGGTTGAACTTCTAACATCACGAAGTCAGCGCTCTGGGCTGCAATTCGTACCGCACCATTATGAAGATCTCAGTTCTCATCATACCACGCTAGGCTAACGCGTCTATTTAAAAGAATCAGAAATTACCACTCGTCGGTTCCAAATGCGACCGGCCACTGCGTGTGCGAAAGTAAGGCATACCCAATCAAAGCCCCGTCACTGTTAAAAACGACCCACTTAGTTGAGTCGGCTGTAAGGGCCGTTATGCGAAGCCAGAGACGCTCTGCTGAAAGTGAGACTATAGCATTTACTTGGGGCAATACGCGCGGCGATCGAGCGCCCACACTCTTTAGGTATTTGAGAGTTAGACAATTAACAGAGGGTGCGCTGTCCGTGCGAGACAACGCAACGCTATCACACTCGTCGATCATCTGATTGTCTGATGTCTGTACGACTAATCGAAATTCATTGCGGATTTGGGACCTGAATGTCTGCTTCCGTAATCGAGGTATCCTGATTTTGCACACGGCCGGTAACTAGTGTTGTCGGAGCTCCATTCTCAGCGTACAACTCAACTCTAAACAAGGTGTCGGGAACCAAATAGGCAATCAACCCATCCCGCGAGACGCTCCATGCGGGTTCACGCCAATAGAATGATGGAATCATTCTAAAGTCCGATCCCTTCCGGCGATTGGCTAACGCATTGACAGTTACAAGGGTTTTTCCCCTCCTGCCGGCATCGTCAATGGAAGCCAATGAAGCAACCACCGGATCCCCGATTATTGCTCGCGACGAGCGCTCTTAAGCCCGACGCGAACGAAATTTCCGAGCCTTTTGACTTCGTCTAGATCGCAGCGAGGACTAATAGCTACGGTTTGATTCCAACCCGTGCAAACATTACTCCTCTTGGGGTAGGCAGGTAGAGCGGCGACAACAAGAGATTCCTTTCTGCCAATGGTTCCAGAAGGCCTCTCAACGGATGATGCGGCGCAGTATCATGAAACGAAACAATTGTGCGTTCATGCATCCAAGGCAGATACCTCTCAAACTCCTCTGCGCGCAGGCGAACCAAACTATCGAAGAATGCAAAATCGATTGGCCGATCCGGCGTGTAGTCCATACTCGACATGCGGAGTATTGAAACGGGAAGATTCATGCATCGCTGACGGGCGGTTTGCACGTGTTGAGTTTCGGTCTCAAGCGCAACTAATTGCCCGTGACGGTTAGCACGCAACGCTTTGCCGATTGCCTCACTGGTGTTGCCGATGCAAGCCCCAGTCTCAACTACGAATTCCGGCTGTAGCGCCACGACCATGGCGGCGATAAGGGCGGTTACCTCAACTTCAGTGCTTTGGTCATCGCTCGCGCTCCAATACTCAGGATGAGGGCAGTCTACTCGAGGACTCGTAAAGGCGGACTCACGAAACACAGAATTACCGAGACGTGGTAATCGGGTCTTTGACAAGGTCCTCATACGGATCGTAATCAGTATCAGGGTACCATTGTTTTTCGAAGAGTGCTGTCTGTCGACTCACGGCGCACCGTTGTAAATGAAAACTATCAACAAAGCCGTTTGGGACGTTCGGTTGTCCCCAGTCCCCACCCCATATCAAACCATAAACGCGTGCGAGACGACCAAGAAAGGCATAGTCGCCATCCCATACGGGAGCATTGTGCTCCACACGGACGAGATCACAAGCAACGCCGAAATGGTGAGTGCCAACATTCCTCAACTGCGTAGCACCTTTCTCAAACAATAGCATCTGACGCTCTTTACTCCGATAAGTCTCGAAGACCGCAAGATAAATGTTTTCAGCTCGCGCAGCCGAGATAATGTTACGGACTCGCGACGCTGTGCCGGGCTCCAGCAGCTCGAGAGAATCGATGCGGTCGGGGCAATCGAATTTAGGAGACGAGCAAATGTTTGAATAGAATGTCATTTCGCAGAAGGTCATTAGCGAAACCTATTTATGATATCAATGCGAGTGATTACGGTCGAACCCGTGCCACCAAGTCCAGTTCCGCCTCTCGAAAATATGCCAGCTCCGCTGTCTCCTTTGCCTCCATCACGTACGTCCATGAGATATTTACGGTCAAGAAACATTGAGGTTGAACGGGACATTGTTTCCTTCTGTGTGCTTGTAAGCAGAGCGTCAACGCTCGGAACAATTGCGATGAGAAGATCAACAGTCGCCTCGCGGGCTCTTTTGTACTCTTTGTATGCCAAACCGGCGTTAAAGCGAACAGGAAGATCAGCTAGGTATTGGGTTGTCTGCGTCCAAATAGAATCCTGCGAAGCTGAGTAATTGACGTTCATCACGGCCAAGGAGTCGGCCTGCTCTCGAGTTAATTCCAAAAGTTCCGCATCGTTTAACAATTGAGCTATTGGATTTATCACGCCTCCTGAACCGTACATTGCGCGCAACATGCTTTGAGTAAGGCGCGGCCCTTCAAATCGTCGACCCTTTTCCAGCTGCTGTATAACAGCTTGCTGTTCGCGCGACGCCCCAAAATCGAAACGTAAAGATGCCGCCACCGATAAAGGCTGGCCCGCCGCAAATCGGGGATTTGCCGCTCCGAATCGCGAATTGAGGTCGTAGTTGTACTGTTTCTCATTTGCGTCGAACCCTCGCACGAATAAAAGTGTTTGATCTGGCATGAAGGGTTGTCCCCACCCTCGCAGTCGCTGTGACCCGTGCAGGGCATAATCTAAAGCTGACATCGGGTTATTCACGACAAACGAAACACCTACTCTTTGCGATAATCCGATTTTCTTGGGGTTAACAGTAACAACTAGGTTAGCCGTGGAAGTCCAGGGTGTCCTGCAGCTATTGCGCGAAGCTACAGCTCCTAATTGTTTGATTAGGCAGGTTCGAACGAAGCTTCTCGATCCATTCAGCAACTCCTGCATTGCCCTTGAGGAAGGTGTATTCGGTGACAGCTGCGGGTTAAAAATGAATGCACGGTCATTGAGAATACCATCACCGTTGATGTCACTTCCAACAATCGGCGTGAAACCGAGCCCACTCGCCAATCGAATAAATGTGTCGAATCGAACTACACTTGAGAAATTCCCCTCCAAATTCACCGTGAATTGATGGCGAGAATCGAAATTGCTCGGAGACCATTCCACCTCTAGCGGATTTGTGGCGGAACTTGTGAAGCCGGTAAACTGTTCACGGTTGTTCGAGTAGACATAGCTACCTAACCACCTAAACGTGTCCGAAGACCGCACCGGACGAACCGTCAATCGAACCTGACGACTTTCGCTGACTAAATCCGAACCGTACTGCAGGACTTGGTTAAACTGCGGAAAGAGCCGGCTGGCGCGCGGAGACAAGGCTCCCGTCTCTTGAACAATGCTTGTTGGGTCAACGAACACTGGTCGACCAGCCTCATTTGAAAGCGTAAACCGTAATCGCGGGTCGAAGTTCAGATCCACCGAACTCGTTTGATTCATATTGCGCGAGTAGGTGGCGTCCACAATAACCGAGTATTGATTCGAAAAAACGCGGGCATTCCATTGAAGGTTTGCGCGGGCGCTGCGAGGAGCTGAAAATCGCCCGCCAATGATTGCCACGTTCGGCGCTGTATTGCTAAACGGGCTGGATTGAGTCTCGTTGGCACAGCGCTCGGGAATTATGCTTGGATTCGCCAGGAAATCATTCCAATCCGGATGTGGGACGCTTCCACCTACGCAGAATAGATGCGCCTCAGCATCGCTAAGACCCGTATTGTCTACTGCCCGACTAAGCAAGGACGACATAGAAACGTTCTGGAAAATCCCAGCCCCGCCACGAATCGAGGCCTCACCTGCCTTCGTAGCGCCGTACGTCCATGCGAATCCAACGCGGGGGCTCAAATACAGCCTGTGCGGGACATTATCCGTCCGCAACCCAAAGGCATTGTAGACATCCTCGTTAAACGCCGGACTGTTTCCAGGCGTGTTCGCGTCAAGACGGACACCGTATTGTATTTGGAGATTGGTAGACTTCTTATAAGCATCTCCTAAAGCGACGGCGAAAGTCGATTCCGCTATTCTGTTTGGGTGAGCAATGAGAGTCCTTGAAAACGACGAAGGACGGTCTGACAGTACGTCACCGAGGGACTCATACCGGAACGTACCGAAGACATTCCGAGCCGCGTCATAAATATTCGCTGTCTCTCGAACCTCAGTGAATAGTTTAATTCGATGTGAATTGTCATTGCTGAACCAAGAGAGTTGATTTCTCGCTCCAGACGCGAATGTATTAGATTCGGCCCCGAGTGAAGGGCTTCCACCGAACTCCAATGCACGGGTTGCACCAGTGCCGTCAGCAAAACGCGATGTTACCAGAACGTTGGCGCTGGGAAGCCTGAAATAGGGGTGGGACGTGTTTGTTTTTGCCGCAACATCAAGGGTGGTCTCGCTCAGAATAAGATTCTTTAGATACCCGCTGTGGGTAACCTGCGCGCCAACCTCCTGGTCGATCCGCTTGCCATTGTGGGCAGGGAGTTCAACGAGTGATTGCCCGACAGGATCGAGCATCCTTGACGAGCCGAAAAAATTAAGATTAATAATTTGCCCGACCCCTGCATTTGCCGGCGCAAAGTCAAGCGTTCCAAAAATGCGCATCGCGCGGATCGTGCGGTCTGGTCCCGGATCGACGGCAGACTGCAACGGGATTCCCTTGTCCCGCAACAGTGTGAACAGTCCTTCAACTGAATCCGGCTCAATGCCTGCTGCGACAAGGTCGGCGTGAGATGCGTGTAGAAGCGTTGCTAAACGGCTAGCCTGCGTTCCGAGTTCAACTGATAAATTGTAAAACACCTTGTCGAAAGCAATTGGACCACTAAGGATCCCGCCGAACGACAAGCCAGAGTATTTCTGAGCAGACGGGTAACCAGGTGTGGCGTTGCGCTGAAGAAACGAAGGCTCTGCTATGAGCGATGTGCTCCGGCGACTGAAATTAGAACCCGGTGTGCGTTGCAAGTTTAGCTGTGCACCGCTAAAGCCCCCTTTAGTCACATCGTACGGATTCGTCGCCAACGTCGCCGTTATGCTCGCGTCTCTAGGAAGAGTTTCTCCAATAAATCCCACGCCGTTGAGCGTTATGGCATTTTGGTCAATCGGCAGACCTAGGACAGAAAAGCCAGAAGGATCGCCGTCCAACCCGAATGCTGTGGTCGCCCCCGGAATAGAACCAGCGAGCCCGATAACGCTAGCAATATCCTGCTCTGAAGCCGCGCTAATCACTGCCGATTGTTCCGTACCGCTCATGTCAAGTTGTGCTTCACCGCGGGGGACTCGAACACGCCCACCGATAATGGAAACGCTATCGAGGACTGCTGCGGCCGGCTGCAGCGTTGCATTAGCAACTAGGATCTCTTCATCGGCCAACCGGCGAACTTCTATTTGCCGGGGCGAAAACCCAACAGCCGAGAATGACAGGAAGTAATGACCGTCGCCCGTCGGGAAGGTTATGGTGTACCGTCCATCTGATTCGGTACGGCTCATTCGACTGTGGTCACCTCGGGATGATGTGGCTTTCACAGTTACGCCCGAGAGCGGCTCATTATCGATCGAAACAACTCGTCCCCGAATTATGTCCATCGATTGTGAAAAGGCTGCCTTCGGGTTCGCTACCATAAAGGCGGTCGCACAGGCAAACACGAGGTGTTTCATCCAGACATCCATATTTCAAAATTTTAAATGAGCGCGAAGCTGTATTCACGGCTACAGCTGCAGGGGCTAATTCAACGGAGTTAAACACGTTGCGGAATAAGAGTAGGTACGAACCATCCGTCTGCGCCAGTCTCAATACACCAGCGTTCAAACACGACATGAATCGTCAGTTATTTAAATTGAATGGACCCTTCCGTATGCTTGCGATTCCTACCAAACGAGTTTTGGGCGAGTGGGCGAATCGAAAAGCTTACGAAGTACGTAGCTGGTCTTTAGCCCACCGTAATGGTTTGCCTCGACAATGGAAATAACCGTACAGAAGGCTGCATCTCCTTGTCAGCTATCTGGTTACGGGAATTCTAGCAAAAAGGGACTGATATAAAATCGTCACTTTTTGGTATAGAATCGTCACTTTTTCCCTGTTGCCGCCGTTAAGGGCCGAGTGAATTATTAGTGCATAGCTTCGACGCAGTCTTTCGCGGCAGCGATTCGCGTCAGGTGCGGCGAGAATCATCCACTGGAGGTGAGATGAAGAGTACAATCGGTGCAGTTGCAAAAGCGACGGTGTTGTTCGGCGGACTTGGTGGGCTACTCCCTAGCGCCGCGAAAGCGGCCGCGGCGGCAGTCGGCTGTCCGTCTGACCCGCCCCCATGCATTCAAGTTTGTGGTGAGCCTGACCCAGGATGTAGGTTTGCCGGTTGTTCGTACACAGAACACTACAATGCAAATGGTGTTTGTACGGCGCAATACAGCTGTAGCTGGAACTGTTAGCGCGTGAACTGCTATCCCCGCCTGCGGGTGTCGATCCTAGCGTTGCGACACCCGCATGCGTGCGCTCTCTGTGTGGTGAGTACCGAACTGATCAATGACTTTCAGAAATTACTCGCCTGCAATTAAAAGTGCGGGTTCATTACAGACCGAAGCGGCGTTAACCAGCCTCAGCTTACCTACTCCAGTCATTTCATGAACACAAGCAATCGCAATGATATCGTCAATTGGATTTTTGTGGTATGCGCTCTCGCGATAACGGGGATGTATATTCGACGCGAATTCTTCCCTCCAAGCCCCCCATCAAGTTTGGAGTCGGCCGAGATCGACAATTGGCGCGACTATCAAGGTGGCCAAGCAATGACTTCTGGTAGCGCTCCCGTGCGTCTGGTCGTGTTTTCGGACTATGAATGCCCGGCATGCCGTATGTTGTCGTCGCAAATTGATTCGATTCTTCACAAGTACCCCAACAAGCTAAGCGTCTACTATCGCAATTTTCCGCTTCCTTACCATAAGAGTGCACGCCCAGCAGCGTTCGCTGCTGAGTGTGCGGCCCTTCAAGGTCAGTTCAGAAGCGCGAACAAATTGCTATTCGCAAATGTCGACTCAATTGGAACTCGCCCATGGGGTCGCTTCGCAGCTCTTGCGGGGGTTGCTGACACGGCAAATTTTATCCGGTGCATTAAGGATAGCCTTCCAGCAAAGATTGTGTCCCGCGATGAAGCCGACGGGAAACGCCTGAACGTTAAGGTGACCCCTACTTTTCTCCTGGATAACGTGCGCGTCTATGGCATTCCTTCAGCGGAAGAATTCGATGCTCTGGTAGAAAAAGCAATTAAGGCAAACAAGGGAGCTCACTAGTGGGATCAGGGCGGACCTTGTCACTTACTACTCAGTAGCGCGCGTCAAGTGAATTGCGGATCACATTCAGGAGCGGTCATGAGATGTTTTTAGCTGTCAGTAGGGCTCTATGGTCATCGCGTAAATTACGCGTGCTCCACATTGGCAAGTATCGGATTGCGCGGCGCAGAAGGAGTGTTCCGAGCCTTCGGCAGATGTTGCTCCTTTGTTCACTCTGCTCCTATTCAAGAGCAAGCGCTCAAACCACTCCCGTGCCGATTCGGCAGTTAGAAAAACCAGAAGCGGTATCCGAACCAGGAGTTGTGTCCTCGATCGCAGTCCTTCGAGCGTTGTCGGCGCAATCAGTTTTTATTAACGACGTCGTTGCGCGACGAGTCGTACTACTCGACGATCAGTTTCGCATCACAAAAGTCGTGGCGGACACGTCCCTAAGCACCCGACGAATCTATGGGACAAGAGCAACTGGAATGTTTGCTATGCCCGGCGACTCAACGTTTTTCTTGAGCGGCTCAAATTTATCCGTTGCGGTGTTAGATGCGCAGGGGAACATCGTGCGCATTATGGCTGCACCGCGCCCTACCGATTTTGGACGTCTTGTCGGCGGGGCTGCCGGGAACCCAGGATTCGATAATCGGGGTCGTTTGTTGTATCGAACTGCGAGTATATCTCTATCCGAGCAAATTCGGCTAGGTGGTCTCGGTGTTTCTCCGCCAGAGTCAGCGGCAATTGTACGTTTTGATTTTCGAACACGAAGCGTAGACACCGCTGCGTTTGTGCGAATATACACGCCCAGGATTCTTGTTGTTTCAAAAGCAGTTGGTGGCGACGATCGACGTTCAAGCGCGTCTGTTCCAAATCCAGTTATCAATCCTGCGCCAACTGTTGATGACTGGGCGATTTTGCCTGACGGACGAATAGCCGTCGTGCGGGGACGGGATTATCACGTTGATTTCGTTGATGCTGACAATTCCGTTGTGTCCAGTCCCAACGTTCCTTTTGGATGGCGAAAACTTGAGCACTCAGACAAAGTCGCCCTCATTGACTCGACCAAGGCTTTACGTAGTCGTCTCTCTGGTGGTGACGCTGTTGTTCCATCGAGCGTAACGATTGTCACTGGAAATGCTCCGCCATCTCAAAATGGCCCGCTTCCGCCGACCCCAGATGCTACATACGTGAATCCCGATGAGCTCCCAGACTATTTACCAGTTTTTGCAAATGGTGGGATTCGTGCCGACGCTGATGGAAATATTTGGGTGCGAACAATTTCGCCAACCATGGCAGCTGGCGGAGCAGTTTACGACGTACTGGACGGTGGCGGGCGGCTGATTGACCGCGTCCAGGCTCCAAAGGAAGCTGTGATTGCGGGATTCGCTCCGGGTGGTGTAGTTTTTCTTGCCCGTCGTGATCCCCGGGGCGTCACGCTCTTGCGAGTTCATCACCGCCTGCCCGGACGCAAGTGAGTAGAGCCGTGGCTTCCAACTGGGCGGCCCAGCCGATAACTAGCAATGGCGGTCGGAGCTCAACGGTACGGCCACTCACCTTTCGCGAGCTTGGACAGTCCCTTAACGACGTAAGCAGCCTAGCGCAGCGCAATCCGAAAGAGACGGCGTTTATGCGGTACCGCTCAAATATTGACGGCACCGCGCATCAGGAACCGTCCCTCTCTTGGCGGTCGTTGGATTCTATATGCCCATACGCCATCAGCGCCATCATTCACTCGGAAGATCCTTTGTTCTTTCGGCACAATGGGTTCTGGTGGGCTGAAATACGAAGACAGTTAAGGAAGTCACGCCGGCCTGGACTTGTGCGCGGCGTGAGCACCATCACTCAACAGCTCTCAAGGAATCTTTTCCTTCGTCCTGAACGGACGTGGAAAAGGAAGGCGTTCGAAGCTCTTATCACAGCGCAGATCGAGCACGCCTTGCCGAAGACCAGAATCCTCGAACTGTATCTGAACATTATTGAGCTTGGTTCAGGAGTGTGGGGAATCGAATCTGCAAGCCAACACCATTTCGGTCACTCATCAGAATCACTAAGTATCTTCGAGGCCGTATTTCTCGCGAGTTTGTTGCCAGCCCCCCGCGCGCCGTTAACGGCCCGAAACGGCGCGCGCGCAGTTCGTGCTCAAAGACGACTTACGTCTCTTTTGTACGGAAGTGGAATAATTTCCCGTACCGTAGAGCGGGAGACTTTTGCGCTAATCGACGACTTGGAAGCCTGGATTCGAACAGGTGCTCAGATAAGTACTTTCTTATCACAGCAACAATTTCGGCGGGACGCCTCTCACCTGCCAAGCCCGCGGCTTTCCGCTTCGATCGTGCTGCAAAACCATTGCGGAGTTGCTCAGCGCGGCCACTATGAACATTTCCTGCGCCAAGAAGTTTCGTGCATCCGAGGGATCAGTGCTTGGCCAGAATGGTGGCGGCCCCCTCGCAACGATGAGGTAGTGTTGTGACTTATCTCTATGAAGTCGATTCACTCTATCGATTTCGCAAGGCCAATTAGGATCCAGATGGATTGACCGATTTGTAGCGTGCAACCGAGATCGCCGGCAGCGGCCAGCTTTGAAAATTCTAGCCCTAGATGACGCGTGGATAACAACGGAAGCAGTAGAAGACACTTTTGTCTGCTCATTCCGCAACGAGTGCTTTCGCGATGATGCCTTCAGCGCTTTGGGCGGCTCCTGACAAGGGGCCTCTGCATATGCGCCGAAGCATCGGCTTAGCTCTACACGAGGGAGGGGGGGTCTTCGAGAGCGTCAAACAGATCGCACGCGATATCCGAAAGACGTTGGGGAATACATACAGACTCCTACATTTTGATGTTAACGCTCATACCGACCCGCAATTGGCGAGCGACGCTGCGATGCATATGGTGAAAGAATGCGACGCACTAGTGGGGTTTGGCAAAACACTGTTTCCCCTGCTCGAGGCGAGACATGCTTCCCTAAGCACTATCCCCTGTATCGTGATAGCGCTGGGCGCCTTCGGCCGCGGTGCGCTTCCTTTTAAGACGCTTCATCCGTTTTTAAACTCAAATGATACATTGGTTGTCAGCTGTAGTGCGGATCAGCAGATTGCACGCGCGTTCTTCCCCACAGTGAGGATTGTCCTAATACCATTTTCAGTTAATACCGAGATTTTCTATCCTGCCGACGCGGCAACCTGTTCCAACTTCCGTAACGAACACGGGCTGTCTTCGACGAGTCAGCTCATTTTTTACGCGGGGCGAATAACGGTCGAGAAGAACCTCCATACGGCTCTCCGCGTATTTGCGTCGCTCGCACCTCACTTGTCAGATCCATATTTCTTCCTCGCAGGTCCATTCTTGGACATGCCGTTTAACGAGCTTAGCACAGTTCCGGTCTCCTACTCTAGATCCCTTGCGCGCGCGATAGAGAAACTAGGAATCCCCGAGGAACGCGTCGCCTATCTTGGCGTGTTGTCCGCAGATCAATTGCGCATTGCATACAGCTCTGCAGACGTAACGCTCAATCTGACCTTGCATCATGACGAGAATTTCGGACTTGGACAGCTACAGTCTCTTGCATGCGGGACCCCCGTAGTCGCAACTGGGTGGGGCGGGTTGCACGATACGGTTCGAACCGAGTGCAATGGCCATCGCGTTCCTGTGACGCCGACTCCTCTTGGTGTGAAAGTAGATTGGTGGGATGCACTCAACGCAATTTATGACCGCCTAGTTCCACCCGCCGGAACTATTATCGACAAGGATAGAAATAAGTTGTTACTTGAACAATATTCCTTGGCCGAATTCGCGAGAAAACTAACCGAAACGTTGGCGGCAGCCGTCGAGGGGGCCACGCCAAACGTTTTGCCCATCCTGCCGAGTGAATTCGCTACTGAGTTTTGGGGCGAATGCTCGCCGAGTGAGCGTCCACACTGCACGTATAGGTATGACACCCGCTCGTTCGAACTGTACTTGCGACTTATAGCCTATTATGCGGGATCTCATGGGACACCAGCCGAAGATGCAAATAGCGATGGCCCTCTGATGCTAGCTGCGCCATTATCTCCGGGCGCGAACGGCTATCTCGCCGTGGGCGATCCACTTTTTCCAGCAGAAGTTTTGATTCCAGGAAACATCAAGACTGATGTCCTAGAAATTGTTCGACTTTTCACGACCAAACCCATTAACACACTATATCAAATAGAAACGGCTTGCAACAATTCTGAAACAAGCTGCCAAGAGGCAATATCGTGGATGCTTGACCGCGGTTTACTCCTCAGGTCGAACCGGGTAATAGCACGCCTTTCAGATGACAGCTTGGAAAGGAGCTTCAGCTCACCGTTGTTTGAGATTCAAACCATAGACGGCGATGTCATCGACTTTCTAGTCCTGCGGAACTGGACTGCCATCGGTAATTAAGGTTATTAACCAAACACGGAATCTCTTGATATAGGCCCAACAATCAGACGCCAACGAGTCGGTCCCTGAGAAGCAGGGTGTTAGTGACGATTTTGCCAGAGTGCCCATAGGGCAGCGCCCTATTTCGTTCTTCATTCAGTCGGCAAACCGGCCACTCTCCGCATCGGCATGGCCTGACGGTTAACTGACGCCTCCCCCCATATAGGGAGCATGATTGACTTCCACCCAATGATGAAGCCCTTCACTGGGCATTTGAAGACGCCACCAGGTCAGCACGCGAACGAGCAGAGAGAGGAATGGTGAGTTCCGCCGCTGCTTATGAAGCGCAGGCAGCGAACGTAAGGCCTTTTGCGTGCCCGTATTCTCGACACATTGCCAGGGAATGTCCGTTGCTCGTATCCGGACTATTGCCCTTTTGAACAGCGTGATTGACCCGCGAAGCTAGCCTAACGGTTCGAAGGAGAAAGCCAAGATTCGGCCTCCGCAATCGCTTCTCGAACCTGCCAGTGGTCCTGGATCCCGCGTAGTTCGTGAATCCACTTTTGAATTTCCGCTTTTTCGCTGTATGGGCCGACTGGTGGGTCGATGATCATTGTAGGGAGTTTATGCCGGCCTTGTGGAACCTTCGGCTTATGGGGCAACGCTATTCCCTCCGGAATAGGCGCATACAACATTGCTTCAAGGTCATCAGCTACTGCCGTGTGATGGTGCGCGAGTGAGGTCTGATAGGTACCTAATGTCATCTTGATGTCGGAGTGACCGAGCCGATCCGCTAACACTCTAGGGTGGGTTCCCATGTCGATCGACAAGGTAGCGCTCGTGTGACGCAGGTCATACGGCCTGATCATCCGCACGCCAGCCGCCGCGACAATTTGTTTGAAGTGACGTCGCGCGAGAACACGGTGTTCAAGGGGCTCGCCCCTCACCGATGCGAAGATTAAATCATGAGCGGTGTACGCAGGGCCCGCACGGAGTTTCTCCGCAAGCTGCTTAATTCGGTGGCGTTCTATCAAGTTCACTACGCTTCTCGGCAGCGGCACACGGCGATTGCCAGCGCGGCTCTTAGTTTCACCGAAGGCCCACTCACCTGGCCACCGGGCTAACGAACGCTCAATCCTTACCGTGCCGCCAACCTGATCATAATCACTCCAGCGGAGTGCCAATGCTTCGCTTGGTCTAAGACCCCCGGCGAGCAACAAATGCCAGAGGGCTGCCCATCTATCGCGTTCCGCATGCTTTAAGTAGAGCCGAGCCTCACTGGCATTCCAAACCGTTGCCTTCCGGCGTTGCAAGGCCACCGGTGACGCCCAGCGGCTAAAGCCCACATGGAAAGAGGCCTCAGGTGAGCCTCAAGTCCTCGTGCTTTATTCATTCTCCAGTTCGCCATCATCCGGCCCCTGCGATTCCGCGTGCGCGGCTCGCTGCAAGGCGCGGCCATGTTGATATGCGAAATGATGAGCGACGCGCTCCCCTTCGCTTGCGAAAGTCCGAGGACTGTCGAGGTCAAAAGACTCGATGGCGTCCCCGTACAACCTCTTCACCGCTGCCAATATCTCAATCGGATCAGCGATCCTCGCGACAGCGTCGTAGTCGTGATGTGAAAACTGATCCGGCGTTGGAAGGCCAGTTTCCATTATCCACCCGTGCGATTGAAAAGGCAAGATTATAGAAACGGCATTATTCGCATCCTCCGAAACAGCAGAAGAAAGGGAAGTCCGTACGTTCTGAGTGGATGTTGACCTCCCCCACCAATCGAGAGACTTGCGACGATCGGCAAGTGGCTGCCGACAAAATAGTGCTTCACGCTCGTGCTCAGACTGGAGTCGGGAGCCGAGGATTGACCTAAGAGTTTCCTCTTCCAGATCGGTGAGCAGACAGGTTTCCTTGGACCGTTGTGTTTCAGTTGAGCGCGCCCATTCATAAATCGAAATCGCGAATCTCAGCGGCGCGCGGCTTTCCACCAACTCACGTAGCAGCGCAGCGCGCGCTTCGGTTCCCAAACGCGCGACACACGCTCTAACAACCCGCGCTGCAGTTGCTCCTGTTGAGAGCCAGCCCCCTAGGAAGCCACCTTCATCGCTAAATAGGTCCCCCGATTCTGCTAGCGCTCTTGCCAGCGATGCTGCGGAATTACCCGGAAGCGCCGCAACATTCAAACTGAGTTTTTCAAGCAGCCTTTGCGATGCTCCCGTTTCGGCATGTCGCCGAACCTCGGCTTTGACACCATTGATATCTTCTGCAGACAGAAGTGCTTCTATGGAGCGTAAAGTACGATCTGCTACATCCGAGCGAGGAATCGAATATTGGAAATAGCGATCGAAATAGTTTTTTGACGCTGCGCGCTGAGTCTTATCCCATTCGGATATCCACTCCGATCCATGAGTCGTATTTCGGGTTAGTGCTTGAACAAAAGGGAATAAGTGTTCGAGTAATTGCGTGACTGCCTTCGTTTCTAAGTCATCCAAAGTTCTCGTCACCACCGCCCATTGAAGCTTAGCGGCCTCGAGCGCTGTCGAACGGTTACCGGTCCCTCGGTCAAGTGGTGGGCGACCAAGTTCATCGCCGACGAAAAGTTCCCTGAAGCGGTAAATGCTTGAATGCACGTCTGGATACCATGTCCGTAGTGCCTCGAGCAGAAGAAGATCTCCCGTGTTCGCCTCTCCTGCCAAAAGGGAAAGTGCAAAACCGGCTGCATTCGCGTACCTCTTGCCCTCCCTGACCGTTCTCGGTCGGGCTTCGTAAAGCGGCCTCAAATAACGAAGAAAGGCCTGTTGATCTGCATCCGGGAATTCTGCATCGATCTCGAGGATCGAAGCATTTAGGTGCTCTAACATGAGGCTGAGAAGAATCGATGGGTCTGCAGCCGGAAGTGCGAGAGGTACCTGAACGATTTTTTCCAAATATCGCTGGCCGTCGATTGATTCTGAACCGTCGACGGCGGAAACCAATGCAGCTGAAACAACGCGTGGATCAAATGCGAGGACGTAAGTCGTATTGTCGAATCCCGCCGTCAGTTTTACGAGTCGCATAACGGCGCGGACTTCACTGCCTTCTAACCGGTCGATGTCGTCAATGAACACAACGATTCGCTTGCCGGATGAACTGATCCCCTCTTGGACACGACCTCGTAGCTGATCGAGTGTCGCCTCACCTAATTCCTCGCCGGCAGCTTGTGCGACCTCACCTGCGGCGCTCCCAACCACGGGCACGCCCTTCAGTAACCGCCCATATCGGCGTAATAGGCTCCCAATGCTCTCGCCGCCGGTGCGAAGCTGAATGCTTTTCCCTAACACTTGAGCGAGAGTTTCAAAAAACATAATTACAAGATGATCCGCATCCTTGAACAACCATGGATTAAAGTCTACGACCACCACATCACTAAATTGGCGCAAGTCTTCACGAACCATGTGCAGCACCGACGTTTTTCCTTCTCCCCACGGTCCGTAAAGCGCGACCACAAGTCCTGACCGATCGACCCGAGCACCCAACGTCGCGGCTATCCTTTGTGCAAAACCCCGCCGACCGAGCCGTTCGATGTCACCCGGTGTCCAAGGTTGATCATGTACGTAAGGTTGTTTCGATTCTGACACGTGACTTCTTCCTCTTTACCCGGGGTTGGCAATCTGATGCCTCAACAGCAAGTGCTACAGTTCTCGAAAACGCGTCGTTCCCAGGTCGGCTTAACTACCGAGTCGAGAATACATTACCGAGATGTGGTCACCAATGTCCGAATCCTTTGATGTTTCCCGTCGATTCGCGCTGACTGTTGAATGAATCACCCCATACAACCAGTCAACCCCGCACACTAAAACAGCCTGTGGCGATACCTCGTTCCGACCGAGTTGTCGGCGAGGGGGATTTTGGATCGGAAATAGGAGGCAATCGTATTCGCGTCTGTGCAGTTTCGAGCAAGGTCAATAAGCGGCTGAAAATCGTCTTGCGTCAACACGATGATTTCATCAAGACCGGCATCGCGGAGTTCTGATGCGGAAAGATCCTGTCGGGCGAGTGAGGATACGATGACTGGGTGAACCGCAGGTGCTGGGCAAGGAAATGATTTCCGGAAGCGATTTGTCCTGGCTATGAGCTTGTTCAATTTTCCGCTGTGTGACGCGAGCGGGCCGGTGGTGCACTCCGTTACAAATACTGTGTTCGCCTCTGACGAATAAACAATCAAGTCAGGCGCGTTCTTGAACTCGTCCTCAAATGCAAAACTGTCAGTCGCAAATCCACATAAATGGAATAGGCGTGCTACTGCCTTCTCGAATAGATTTTCGCCTTTTCCTTGTGGAGGGCGGAGCTGCGCCGTTAGCAGCGCCAATTCCGGGTCGAACTCCTGATATCCCACGACGCGCGAATTTACCCCTGATGACACGTTCGCCGCGAGATCAATTCGGTCTACGCTGAACTCTGAAACTGCTAAAAACAATGAAACGCTTTTCGCCGCTGGGATTGCCACTTTAAATGTGCTCTCCAACAGGCCGGTTTTTCTTTTCTTCCAAGACCTTTTCGGAATGGCAATCGAGCGCTGAAGTAGCCGACCTTTCAACGTATGACCGACACACGTTAGGCGGAGTTGTCTAACTGCGCCGGTGCTGCATTCCAAACCACACACTATTTCGTTGGAACGCATCCGGCATAGATCTTTGCTAAAGCGCGCATCCAACGGTGCAACAACTTCAACAAAACACTGGTGATTTCCCCGCGACGTTCTCCCTAAAAAGTGTTCAGCTAGTCCGTCAAGCCCGTCCCAAGGACGATCAAGCCGGCGCAGTTCATTGCCCAGTTCCGATTCACCCATTCCGATCTCATTGAACAGCTGCCCACGGCCGTCGCCATACGCTGACAGGAGATGCCCGACCCGGCGCTCAGCCTTATCGCTGCCAAATTCAATTGTCACGGCGGTGTTCACACTGACCGACTGATACGGAGCTCTATTGTCCGTAGTTCCTTGAAAAAAGTTGACGCTGTTGCTGCCTAGTTTTAGAACTCCTGACTTCAGAGCGGCAAAAACTAGTTCGAGGTTCTCGATGGCGACCGATTTCTCAAAACACCGCAGATGTGCTGTCGCAGGAGGCCTCCTTCTGGGCGAGGAAGGCTTGCCGGGAAGCAAGGCGATCACACAAAACAAGTTTTCGAGACTGGAACCAGTATCAACTGCGACAAGTCGGACTGACGCCCAGTGCCAAAGTTGCGGCGTCTCATTCAAAACCGACAAGAATTTGTTGAACTCAACGTGAAGGTTACTCATTTCGTCAAACGATTCATTTGAGAGGAGTGGTTGCCTAACCGACAATCATGCCTCGTTGTATTTCGAGCAGCAGCCAGAGCGAAAGTGAAAACAGTAGCTGCGCGAAGTTTTACCGCGGAACGCTCCGGAAAATCGGTTTTTTCTATCCTGCGCTTAGCTTCCGTTGTCGAAACTCCTCAAAGGACGTAACAGGTGTCGCTTCGAACTCGGTGGTGATGGGGGTCGCATCGGTAGAGATTCCCGTGACATCGGTGAACATCGTTGGCGTCCAGTTGAGCTCCGACGCGATTTCCCTTGCGCCCTTTCCTGTTTCCTCTGAGAAGCGCCGCAAAGCGATACCGAATAGTTGCGGGACCTCGCATGCAGGCTCCATTGGTTCAGGGCTTCGAAACCAACCACGTTTCGACATCATCTTGCAGCGGCGGCGGTACTCAGCTGCGTCGATTAAACCGAGTTGGTACGCCCGCACTATGATTGCAACGACGCTGACGCCCCACCGCTCCTTTAGTTCGAATAGTTGGGGCCAATCACGATGAGTTCCGAGGTTCCAAAACTCTCGCGCAAACGAACGCTTCGGCATCAAGAACGCGCTAGCAAAGTAATGCGCTTGGTCTTCTTTTTCGCCAAGGTCCATCGGAATGCTGTTTCTATGCAACGACCCGTGTGCGATCTCGTGAGCCACGTCGAAACGCATTCGCGTGGCGCTTTCCTTCGCGGGGTTAAGAACAATCAGACTATTTGTGCCGTAAAGCGAGAATGCGTCAACCTCCTTACTAACTTTCTTGTCGAGCACAGTAACCACGACACCCGCATGTTCGGCCACGTGTATCACGTCACCAATCGGTCCGATAGCTCCAACGCCAAGTTCGATACGACAACGTTCTGCAGCCTGTTCTATGTCGTCATAATTCTTGACCGTGATCGAAGGGAGTCTGAACTCCGGCAACGTGATTACGTCCTTTGTCAGATATTCGATAACAAGTCCGAACAGCGAGGCGTGAGCGACGATCTTATCCCGCAAGTGCGCCGGTGTTCGGGCAAGGGAGCGGAAGTTTGCATCGGGTTCCTGGTATTCCTTAAAAGGAGTCCAGTCAAAAAAGAACTCGGACTGAACGTTCAGCGCAGCGCAGAGCGCGTCGAGCGCCAGCCCCTTGGGCGTTGATCGTCCGCGCTCATATGCTGTGATGGTCGATGCGGGCGAACCAATTGTTTCGCCAAGTTCTCGCTGAGACAGATCATGAAACCGTCGTAGCACCCGCATCCGGTCACCGTTGAATTTCACCGCTTAAGCTCCTTTGTCCTTCCGCTTGTTTTTTTCAGCCTCTTCAGCTTTTGCCTTCGCGGCTTCCTCTTCTGCAATCTCTCGCTTGGTCTTTACGCGGCTATCCAAGGGGCCGAGGGTGATAGGAGTGGTTGGCGTGACAATCGGTTCAACTCCGCCAGCTTCCATTTGTTCGGGAATTTCCCACTGCATGATGTTGTTCCCAAATTTGTCGACATAGACAAGGAAGACACGAACGGGAGCGCCGTTATGGTCGGCTTCATTGATGACGCGGAGTAAGCCATCAATCTTGTTGCCCGACTCCTTCGCGGCCTGCTGGATGTCGGATTCCTCACCCTCCTGCGGATAACGGTATTTCGGCGGAATTGCTTCTTCGCTATCGCCACGACAGAAGCGAATTGGCACCATCGCGATTTTGAACGTGAAGTTAGGACCCGAATGCTTTACTGAAAGCCATCCAGAAAGTTGTTTGGCCGCCGCTTTGTTGATCGCGAAACGAGCATGCGCCCATGCGCGGTAGCCAATGATAGTTCGGTCGTCACCAATGTCTATTTCGGCGGACTGGGCTGCGTAGGCGCGAGTGTCCCAGAAAATCTTCCGGAGCGTTATCAAACGCTCCCACGTGAGCGGGGAATAGAGGTCGGAGGGCTGTTGCGGGCGTTCGGGCATGAACCTGATCCAGTTAAAGTCGGGGAATATTCGGGTATTTTGTTCGAAAAGTCAAGAAGCGTTCGAAATGGCTCGAACAGTTTCATACACGCAATTCATAATCACCCGTTTTTACCCTTAAGAAACGCATAACCCGGTACGAGATTTGGAGATTCCGAGGGGCGCGGGCGGGCGTGCGAGTTCTTTGTTAAGCGCACGTGTAAAGCCTTGGACGGTATCGAAAGAGCCGTTTGTGATGCGACTGAACTGTCGTGATCGTAGTGTGCGGTTTGTGTGCAAACGCTACCATACAGACCCAAACGGTTCAGAACAGAACCAAACAGAGGCATCGGCATAAACCGTTGCGCACATTGAACTAACGCGTTGTGCGCGCATTCAACTCACTGGTTCAACAAATGCCCTGATCGGAATGGGGTTCAGGGGGTCGCGGGTTCAAATCCCGCCGTCCCGATTCACTAAGTCAAGGCACTGTCGGCATTTACGCTGGCGGTGCTTTTTCCTGTCTACCTAGCTGGCAGAGTTTCGTCAGAGTTTGTCGCGCTTTTATCAAGCAACGCCTCTCTCCCGATGCTTAAGCGTGACGCTCGTGACTGCCAAGACGGACTCTTCATCCGACTGCTGATACACTTCCCGCAATGTCGTAACGTCCTTCCAGCCACCTGCTGCTGCTACGTCCTTCAGGGGCAAATGCTTTCGCTCTATTGCCCTGACTTCCGCCTGTATGCATGCCACAGGGTTCCGTCCAACCTGGGTAACTCTTCTGCCTTCTCAGCAACTGACAGCCACTTATCAAACATGAGACGTAGCGTCAAGCCTCACCGTCATTGTTGCGTCAGTGGCCTCTGATATAGAATCGTCAGTTTTTCTTGGTTGCGAGACCCGTCCGTAAGCAACAAATAGCCTGCAAACCTTACGCGGAGAAGCACCATGAGAGCAGCGCAGCCTTGGAACTCGGAAAATGAACAGGTTCACCATGTATGCACTAACTGCATCAGAGGGACAAACATGCCGGCTGGGAAGGTGAGCGAGGGAACTGGGAGTAAACCGATGTGCATTGAATGCCAGCACCTTGTGGTCCGTATGCGCTGCTGATTCCAGCCTATTTCGTATCCCGAAGGAAACCCGTAAGTTTCTCAAAGCACCGTTTGTATTACACGGTCTGTCCCGAACCGTCTGTTACACTCGCTAACTCAGGTAACGCCGTGTCTGATACGCTCGCAAAACGCAAAGTAAGAGGCGCCTTCTTCACGCCACCACAAATGACTGAGTTCATTGTGGATTGGGCTGTGCGAAGCGGGGAAGATTCGGTGCTGGAGCCTTCATGTGGTGAAGCGGCTTTCTTGGTGACTGCGGCAACACGACTCGCTGCGTTGAAAGCTGATGGACTCCCAGGCGCTAAGCAGATCGTGGGTGTGGACGTGCACGCTGATTCAGCGAACCAGGCAACCAGAGTCATGCAGGATGCTGGCTTCCAGTCCGAAATCTCCGTCTCGGATTTCTTTGACGTTGAACCTGAAGCGCGCTTCGATGCTGTAGTGGGCAATCCCCCGTATGTCCGATACCAGGACTTCGCGGGTGACAATCGTGTGAAGGGACTTGAAGCTGCGCTAACGCAAGGAGTCCGTCTGTCAGGGCTCACAAGTTCGTGGGCTCCCTTTGTCGTCCACGCTTCCCGATTCCTGAAGCCTACGGGAAGACTAGGACTGGTGCTCCCTGCTGAATTACTGACAGTGAATTACGCCGCCGAAGTCAGGCGCTTTCTGCTGAAGCGTTTCAGATCTGTGAAGCTTGTGATGTTTGAGGCGCGAGTTTTCCCCGAAGTGCTTGAAGATGTTGTGTTGCTTCTCGCTGAGGGTGAAGGCCCAGCTCCACATTTTGAAGTGTCCCAGGCGTACGATCTGAGCAGCCTTGCGGACGTTGAGAAGGGTGACTGGACTTGGTTCGCTCCAGACAAGGGGGCCAAGTGGACTTCGGCGCTGCTGTCAACGGAATCGGTGAAGCAGTACAACAGTGTGAGCACTGGGGACGGCTTCACCACGCTGCTTGATTGGGGTCAAACGTCGCTGGGTTCAGTCACTGGGAATAATAAATATTTCACGCTCACGCAGGCTGAAGTGAAAGAGTGGGGAATCCACGCAAATGAGCTGCGCCGTATTTCTCCGCCTGGCTCTAGACACCTGCGCGGCCTCTCATTCAGTGAAACAAGCTGGAAGGAATTGGGCAGCAACGGCGCACGTTGTTACCTGTTCGCGCCAAGCATAGACCGAGAACTCTCCGAAGGCGCTGCGAGCTATATAGCTCACGGCCTAAACCTAAAAGTTGAGCATGCGTACAAGTGTCGGAATAGAAAACCCTGGTGGAAAGTTCCGATAAAGAAAGCGCCGGACATTCTTCTGACGTACATGGATCATGTTCGGCCGCGCATGACAACAAATCTTGCAGGCGTAGCTTATCTGAACTCTCTGTACGGCATTGAGCTGAAAGCAGATTACCGAAAGGTCGGAATGGATTTGCTCCCACTCGCGGCGATTAACAGCCTTACACTTCTCGGCGCAGAGATGGTTGGCAGAGCATACGGGGGTGGACTATTGAAATTGGAACCCACTGAGGCTGACAAGCTGCCTCTCCCCTCACCTGACGTACTGCTTGCGTTCGCTTCAGAGTTGAGAGCGTTGCGGCCACAGGTCAACAAGGCTCTCGGCCTGGGCAAACTCTTCGATGCTGTGAAACTCATTGATAGGGTGTTGCTCGTTTCAGCGTGCGGCCTGGTGCAAAAGGAAATCAATTCACTGAGAGAGTCGCGCGAAGTTCTTTTTGGTCGTCGGGAATCGAGAAGCAGGGTGGCGAATGTCAGCGATTGACGACCTGATAAAAGCAGCCATTAAGACGGTAGGCGAGAAACCGCCTGACACTGCTTCCCGCGAATTGAAGAAGCGCTACTCCGAACAGCTTTCCGAATGCATTGCACTTGCCTGTGCAGAGGAACTGCGCAACAGGGGACTCAAGGGTGCGCGTCCGGCTGGCCCTGGTGAGCTTGGTGGCTCTGGTGCAGAGCGGAGAATGGCAGGCGGCATCGGTGCAAAGAAAGTTGATGTTACGTGGGCCACTGAAGAATCAGGATTGCTACTTGGAATCTCCATTAAAGCGATCTCCTTCAAAGATGCTAAAACGAAGAACTTCCAGAAGAATCTGACTAACAGACGCGGCGATATGCTCATGGAAGCTGTGACATTGCACCGTCGCTTCCCTTATGCCGTACTAGCTGGGTTCATCTTCTTCGATAAGGGTGCAGGCGCTGACGCCACAGCCAAACGGCGCTCGACAATCGTTAATGCCCACAGCAGGCTGCGTCTCTACACAGGACGCAATGACCCCGCTGGGAGAGATGAGCAGTTTGAGGCGATGTATTTATTTCTGATTGAGGGCTCTGCATTTAGCGCAGAGTTCGTGACGTATGGCGTGGGTGAGCCAGGACGTGAAGTAGCCTTAGAGGATGTCTTCGACGCGCTGGTGCAACAGCTTGCTGACAGAAATCCTGATTTTTACGAGTGTGTCAACGGCAAGCTGATACCTGCGAACGGGTAGTCACGGTGAGTGAGAAGGAATCAGGTCAGCAGCTCCTTGCGCGTGCTTTGGAGTATCTGCGCGAAAAGGTTCAGAAAGGCTTTGAGTTCGCGGACGAAGATGTTGAGGCGGTCGCCGCAACACACTCGCTCTTGACAGTGATAATTGTGCAGGGTGAAGCAATTCTTCACTTGGCGGATGCGAAGAGGCCCGAAGCAGCGTCGTCCAATCTGCGTACGCTGTTTGAAGCCTGGTGCGACCTCATGGTAATTCTGAACGGCGACAAGAATGCTGATGGTCGTCGCTATCGAATCTTTGGGCTCCTTGAGTTGCGCGATTTCATGGGCGGGATTAAGGCCGATAAAAGCGGAGCAATAGAAGAACAACTAGCGGCCTACCAGCTTAGCTGTCCTGACGTTGTTGTCGAAATTGAAAAAGCGCGCGCGGGAAAAAGAAAACCCAATTTGTGGTCTGGTATGGGGCGCGCGCAGATGCTTCGAGTTTTGGCGCAATCCTTTCCTCCATCCCCAAAAAACCCCGACCCAAAGGCTCTATTTCTTCAGCTATACAAGATGTTGTCCTGGGATACGCACAGCGTTGTCACTGGAGTCCTAGATGTACTGATCAGCGAGGATGAGGCTGGAGAAACACGCCTTCAGTTTGGGACCCGTCAGCCACGCGATGAAACCATTGAGTTCAACTGCAGCATTGCTTACCGATTGTTAGGAAGCGCTTGGAAAAAGTATGAGGAAGTACTTCGCCTCAAGCCTCGTGAGAATCGAAAAACCAGTGATGCAATCGAGAACCCAAACGAAACCGATAGAGGGCACGAATAAACGCGCGGCGTCGCCATTCGCGTCGTCACGGTGTGTCGTTCAGCCGTTGGAGCACGCGCGTCACTTGCGCTGCACTCCACTTTCTCCCTCTGGCAGCAGGAATCCCACGACGATTCAACCCGCGTGCGATCTCTCGAAGCGATGTGGCTCCGTCTGCCTGAATTTCTGCAAGAGTAGATGCCATGTCCTGTGCACGCTGTGACGCCTTTGATGCACGCACAGCATTAGCTGATACAGTTTCCGCGTCTTCGTGCCTTGTAGGTCAAATTGGAAGGATTACCGAGCACTATGCCGCGTGCCTTCGCCGCTTTCAGTGCAGCCTTCGTGTTCGCTGATATTGTTTCACGAGTCTGGTGCCCAGCCTCAGGCGGTAATACCCAGCCCCCATGCAATGAACGCAGGCACGCCCCCAGGTGAGGCAGGGGACAGGGGGGAAATCCGCGCGCTGCTGACCACGTAAGCCAGCACGTAAAATCACATCATTTTTCTGGAAAAAACTCTCCGAAAATGCCGCCTATTTAAGTATCTTTCGAGTTCATGCAGTGCAGGAGACCACAGTGGACATGGACGAGATTCTCAAGCAGCAGCGGGAAATGGAAAAGTTGACCAAACCGTTACGCGACATGGAAAAGCTGACGAAACCCTTGCGCGACATGGAGAATGCAATGGGGGGCAGAGTTATGAGAGATGTTCTAAAGCAGCGCGAAGAGATGGAGCGAGCGCTCGCGCCAATGAAGGAAATGATGCGAACCGGAGGCATCGCGGCTGAACTTAATCGCGTTGGACAAACGATAAGGGACATGACTCCACTTAGCCGCACACTCGACCACTCCGAATTTTTTGAAGAGATTGCGGAGTCGAATCGCGAAGCAGCCGAAGCTTCTACGGCTCAACGTGCTGTAGAAAGAATCCTTCACGAGATGCAAAGCTTCCAAGATGAGTTGGATGAGTCTCTCGACGTTGCCATTCACCTTGTGAATGTGCTCGATGTGACTATGCAGGTAGAAAGCATCGGCAGTTATCAGCCTAACCTGATCGTGTTCTATGGTCGTGTTAAAGGCACTCCGACGAGGCTCGTGCAACATTTATCGCAGTTGAGCTTCGTGCTTACCAGTGTCCCGCGTAGGAATCCAGATGAACCACGTCGGGAAATTGGATTTCACGTCCAGTAGCTCACCTGTTGTCAGAGTTTCTGTCAGAGTTTCTCACCCTTTTTTGCTACCAAAGTGTCCAGAGAACAGGACGCCGACGCCCGTTTCCCCTATGAAACACGACTTTAAGCATTATTTGTGTGTCCCCTGATTCCGTATGGGGTTCAGGGGGTCGCGGGTTCAAATCCCGCCGTCCCAATTTAATAATTGATTGTCGTATTTGAACCTAGCACCACTGCCAGTCAATTAGCCTGATGCGAACTTTCCTTTAGCTAACCAATAGCTAACCATCGCCCGGGCCGTCTTTGATTGACGTCAAGTCGATCCGTTAGTCCGGCTCTTAAACGCGAGCACGTCACGAAAGATGGCAGCCAGTTCGTTCAGGGACATTCGCACTACTTCGCCATCCAATCGGCTTTCAATGCTGCGTGATATCATTAAGGTCCTCAAGGGCGCCCTCATGAAGTAGGAATACGCCGGTTCGAGCCGCGAGGGCCTTGGCCGATGCAGTGAATGAGGAACGCGACACTACCGCCGCATGCGTCGCCTCGTAAAAGTGCCGCGCGGACAACGCTTCTTGTATAGCTGCGTTTCCCACAGACCCTTCGTAATGTTTGCACTGTACGGCAACACGGACGGCAAATTTCTGTGCGATGATATCTGCTCCCTGGTCGCCGCTCTTACCCGTCTCAGTTACGGTCCACCCGAGTTGGCGAAGCAAGTCGGCACACTGCGATTCATAAGCCCTTCCGTCATTTCGATTCGGCTCAGCTGGTTCTACTTGGGGTGCATCTGCATCGAGCGCGTCGTCTATCCAGTCTGGCACCGCCTCACGGACATAGGTATGCAGAGTCAGACCAAGGCGCCGCTCTATGAGATGGAATGCAAAGTATTTCTTATGCTCCTCCCAACCCGTTCGATCAACCACTCCGTATTCGTCCGCCGTTTCCAGTTGCAAACGCTTGGTTCGCAATGTGGCTTTAAATTCTTGTATCAACTTTTTGGCAAACAAAGACTGTTTATAAATAGCCTCGTCCGGACGGAACGTGACAACGATTCGTCCGTTGTTAGACGGGGTTAGTGAAGGCCCGCAACAACAAAGTTTTGTTCCGGCGTCTGCATGTGTAAGAAGTTTCTCCGACAGGACTGACCAGCCTCCAGCTTCACGCTCGCTGATCTCGCGTTTCTTGTCACGCTGTCCCTGCGGCGTGTTAGGATATATCCGCGTTGTCTCGTTATCCACTGAGCACCCATCCACACATTAAACTCAATGCAAGTGCGGGAACAAAGGCCGCTGCAAGGACCCCTGTCGTAAATCGTCGCAGGTTGGTTGAGTCGTAAAAGTAGAATGCCTGAAGTGTTCCGTCGAAAGTAATCACAAGAATTGAAGAAACGCCGCATGCAATTAACGCACGAGAAGGTAAGAGTGCAGCCGCCGGCATTAGTGCGATCCCCGTTATCAGACCCGTACACCGTGCGCATACGTGAAACTGGCGTCCCTTTACAAAAAAGGATCGGCGCTCATTTCGATGACACCGCCAAAAACGGTGAGGCCACGCTGCATCGACGAATACTTCAGTAACCACGCGCTGCGCAAAGTTGGCCAGTGGACTGTTCGTAGCTGCGACGTCGTCCAGAAATCCGTGGCGCATGGTGTCAAAGGCTGAAGAAGTTGTCGCAGGTCTGTCGGGGTGAATCCAATTTTGCGCTACCTAACCCATCTCGCTAGTGCCTGAACATCCCCTAACCGTGTCTGCGTATTTGCGGCATCAGGAGCTTGCCCTACTGCGTCTCGCAGCGTTTTCCCGCGCTATCACTGCATTGAGCCAGGAAATCCAGCGTTATGCGTATTGATGGGGTTCAGGCGGTCGCGGGTTCAAATCCCGCCGTCCCGATTACATGTAACGCCTGTAGGGTCCGAGCCCAACCCGAACCGTACTTCAATGGGCGAATGGTCGCTTAGTCCGGACTCGCGCAGATTGTGCAGGTACTGACAGGTTTGCGGAGCTAATCCTCGAGACGCGAACACATGGTCGAACCTTCTACCGACTTCGCGGTTGCCACGTCGAAGAATCCAGCTCTGTTCTGCCGTTCCATAGCCATGAAGCATACGATAGACATCCACGAGGTCGTATTGAGCGAGACCAGTCAAAACTTGTCGTTCCGCGGAATCCCACTCGCTCCCCAGACCATTTTGCAGGCGGCCCACTACTCGCCATCCTCCATCATTGGTTGGGCGCTGAGCCCATGTTACAACGCCGCCGTCAGGTAACTCCGTCTGCGGTGTGTTGAAGTCACCACAGAGGATCCGAGCATCCGCAGAAGCAACGGCCAAGCCAGTGAACAGCCCGCGAAGTACCTCGATCTTGGTCCAGCCATTCGATGAACCCGGCGGTATGTGCGTGTTATACAGGAGAACATGTTGGTCCGCAATGGCGAGGCGTGCCCCTAGGATTCGCTCCGGCCAAGGGACCTGGAACCGGCTGGGCAGCTCGGGGACGAGGGGGTATCGGCTGGCTATGAGCAGACAATAGCGGCGGGGTCCACTTGGCTTGAAATTAGGCGGCCCCATCGTGAAACTATCGACCAGATGTGACAATCGACCGCCAGCAAGTGCCTCGCGGATCAGCGGTAATGATGAAAGCGTAACCTCTTGGAGTGCGATTACGTCCGGCTGCCTGAGCAAAAGGGCTTCGATCTGAGCCGTTGTATCTCGGCGCCGACCATTCAGGTTCCAGGAAATCAGTATCACCCTAGCGATTGTTTAACAGTTCGTTGCTCACTTAAACATGATCGACTTCACTCCGGTGACCGGCTATCTGGAGCCGCTTCGAAAGTGTACTTACGTTCATCTGACGAAGTTCTCATATCAATCAATGCATTTCTAAAATGCCTAACTGTATTAAACGCCTACCTTCTAAGAGTTACGGCCATTCACCAATGCGCAAAAAAAGGCCTCCAATAAGGAGGCCGTAACGATCGCTTTGCAAATGGTCAGGGAAGTGTAAACGTCACCCGACTTTCCACCGGGTGATTATCACTCCGCAACACCGCAATCGCGGTAAACTCACCAACGAGTCCTTCTGGATTCCACTTTTCATCGAAGATCGTTGTGCTGCGTGATTTCAGAAGCTTGTTCTGGATTCCCTGGGTGAACATGCGGCCTTTGCTCCAGCGCCACACTTCTTTTCCATTCGCATCCACAACATAAAAGTCGTGCGTGAGCCCATTGGGGAAACGGAGCTCCATCATCTTCGCCGTGAAGTTCGTTACCGACAACGAAAACTTTACATCGTTCGCGTCAGCAACCTTCACATCGAATGCAGATGTAATGGTTGCACCGTTTACAGTTGCGCGATGTGTGCGATCGTCGGCGGAATCGTCACGCATGGTCGAACCGCGCGCGAATGCGACTGTGGCTGCTGCTAGTAAAAGAGGAATTGCAAACCGATTTATCATCAAACTCTGCGGTGGCGGCGCGTATCATAAATGTGAGCTTCCGGTTCTCACATTCTTGTCTGCCCCGAACTTATCTACATACCATAGATAGGGCAATAGTTCGTTTGCGCGTAAGTGACGGTCCTTTATGGACTTGCGTGGACACACGAATGCTTCGGTGTTCCTTCGGGAGGGCCTCTTTCCCCACGTTTCCGACCTCCGCCGTACATCTGTGCTCCACATAAACGACGACGGGACTTTTTTTCCGCAACCAATCCCGCTCAAGCCTGAATGACGGACCTCACCTTCCCGAGCAATGCCTCGTTGTCAAAGGGCTTCCCTATGAACGGTATCGCACCTCCCTCCACCATCCCGGCCTCGATCTCGTCGGTATAACCGCTCATCACTAGCACCCGCGTGTCAATCCGCTCCTCCCTTATCCGCCTCACAAGCTCGGCGCCGCCCATCACTGGCATCCGCGCATCCGTCAAAACCAGGGCTATCCGCCCGGGATGCGCTCCTCCCACCTCCAACCCCTCTGCCCCGTTGGACGCAGTCAACACCTTGTAACCGGCCCGCACCAGGATCCGCTCGACCGCACTCCTCAGCGCATCATCATCCTCCACCACAAGTATTGTCTCCCCCCCAACCATCACTGCCTCACCCGACACCGGCGAATCGGCGCTCTCCTGGGACTGCTCGGCATCATACGCAGGGAAGTAAACGGTGAACCTGGACCCGCTCCCCACACCCGAATCCACGCAGATATCACCACCACTCTGCTTCACAATCCCAAGCACTGTCGCCAATCCCAACCCGGTGCCCTGGCCAATTTCCTTGGTGGTGAAAAAGGGATCAAAAATCCGGTTCAGCACATCCCTCGGTATCCCGGTCCCTGTATCCGAAACTGTAAGCGTCACAAAGTCTCCGCTCACGACACCGGTAAGGCAGGGAACACTTCCCGAAACATTCGCGGTCTCGATCCGCACAACACCGCCATCAGGCATGGAGTCCCGCGCATTGAGCACGAGGTTGAGCGTTATCTGCTCCATCTGACCGCCATCAACTTTTATGAGTCGCAGGTTGGGCTCCCTATCCACAACAAGCTCCACTCGCTCCGATAGCAGTCTGTGCAGCATTCCCACCATCTCATCCAGCGCTGTATTCAGGTTGAGCGGCACCGCCGAGAGCAGCTGCTGGCGCGTGAATGCAAGGAGCTGCTTGGTGAGCCTGCTCCCACGGTCGGCGGCTTTCTTGATCTCGGTAACCTCACCGTGATGCTCCTCGTCGGGACCAATCTTCTGAAGGAGGAAGTCCGCCGAGATGCTGATGAGGGCGAGCACATTGTTGAAGTCGTGCGCTACGCCAGCGCTCAACTGGCCGACTGCGTCCATCTTCTGCGAGTGGCGGAGGGTTTCTTCCAGCGCTATCTGGGTTGTGCGGTCGGACATTGCGCCAATTGCGCGTCGCGCGCGGCCCTCCGGGTCGCGGATGATGTAGCCGCGGTCAACCACGCTCGACCAGGAATCGTCCGCGTTGCGGAAGCGATAGGACGAATGCCAGATCTCGGAGCCGTCGCTCACTGCACGGTGGAAAGTGTCAACCACACGGGCGCGGTCTTCCGGGTGAACGCGATCCTCCCACCAGGTTAGGTCTGAGCCGACTTCGTCCGGACCGTAGCCAAAAAGACTGTGCACTGATTCGTTCCACACAAGCTTGTTGCTGGCCACGTCGAGATCCCACACTGCGTCGTTGGTTGCTTTCGCTACATACCTGTACCGCTCGTTGAGCAGGCTGAGCTCTTCTTCGCGTTCTGCCCTGATTGCGAGTGCGGCGCGCTCGCGGTCCAACTCGTTCTTGCGCGCATCCAGCTTGTTGAGCTCGTCGGCACTTTTCCAGATGACGAGTGCGAATACAATTGCAGTGATTGCGGATGAGAGCGCTGCCTGCATCGATGCGTTCTCGGGCGAGAGCATCTGCGTTATGTGCAGCGATCCGAGAGCGAATGGGACTATGATGACGAAGGGAAGCATCTGCGCGATGAGCTTTCCACCTGCACCCGCGCTGATGAACGGGCGAACGAGCCGCGAGTCGGGCCGCAGCAGAATCCCGCCGAGCGCTATGAGGAAGGAGAGCATCACAGCAGGGATGGGAACCTGCATCGCGTGCCCGAGTCCGCCGATGGGGAGCGCGCCGTACGCAAAGGAGAGGAGACCGATGAGCGTCAGTCCAGCCGTTATGGAGAACGCAATGTCGCCTATCCACAAATGCTTCCTGTTACTGGTGCGGCCGAACGCGAGGCCGGCGCCGAGAAGTGTGAGGGCGAAGGCAGCGAGCCTGCTCATGCGGACATCGCGGACGGCCGGCCTGATCAGCATTCCATCGGGAATGAAGATGGTGTCGAGCGCGGTGCCTGCGCCTATCAGGTATTCAACCAGGACGATAGCGCCGATCGCAGCTGCCAGGAGTGCGGCGACCTTGCCGGCTGTATAGAAACGCAGGTTCTCTTCTGCGTGCGCCCTGTTCAGGAAGATGAGCGCGGCGCCGGTGAATATCAGCGCGAATGCGCTATTCGGTTTTACTGGAGCCCGGTTCAGCATCAGCCCGGCGAGCTCGTGACTTCCGAGCAGCCAGCCAATGAAGATGAGCGACGCGATGACGATGCTTATCGCGCCGATCCAGGTGGGGGTTCTTGATACAGGGTTCCGCGTCATGCTCCCGTAATCTAGAGCGCGGAGCGGTCGCCACGACAGGTAAACCCGGGTGGAAATTTCACTCGCGTTCCCGCCTGCGGGAGCACACTTTTGGGCCATGCCCACAGTTCTTGAACAGCTCTCGTCCTCGCTTGCCGATCGTTACCGGCTGGAACGTGAAATCGGTGCGGGAGGAATGGCGACTGTCTACCTCGCCCACGACCTGAAGCATGACCGTCCGGTCGCACTCAAGGTTCTGCACCCCGAGCTCTCCGCAGTCCTTGGTGCCGACCGTTTTCTCACAGAGATCAAGACAACCGCAGCGTTGCAGCACCCGCACATTCTTCCGCTCTTCGACTCAGGCTCGGCGCACGGACTGCTCTTTTATGTAATGCCGCTCATTGATGGAGAGACGCTCAGGCAGCGCCTCGAGCGGGAGAAGCAGCTTCCGGTTGGGGATGCGGTGAGGATATCGAAGGAAGTTGCGAGTGCACTGGACTATGCGCATCGCCGCGGCGTGATACACAGGGACATAAAGCCCGAGAACATTCTTCTGCACGATGGGTCTGCGCTTGTTGCCGATTTCGGGATTGCGCTGGCTGTGCAGAGCGCAGGTGGCGCGCGAATCACACAGACTGGTCTTTCGCTTGGCACTCCGCAGTACATGAGTCCCGAGCAGGCAATGGGTGAGCGGGACATAACTGCGCGTAGCGATGTGTACTCGCTCGGTGCCGTTGCGTATGAGATGCTTGTGGGCCAGGCGCCGTTCACCGGCCCGACTGCGCAGTCGATTGTGGCGAAGGTGATGACTGAAGATCCAGCGCCCATAACGCGGACCCGGAAGACAGTGCCGCTGGGTGTGGAGAGTGCGATCATAACTGCGCTTCAGAAACTTCCGGCCGACAGATTCGGGACGACGGCGGAATTTGCGGCGGCGCTGGAAATGGATTCGGGAGCGCGCCCCGCAACAGCTGCTTCGTCAATTGGCCGCCAGCCTGCCGGCAAGCGTGCAAGACCGCTGCTCGCTGTGGGCGCTATCGCTCTGCTGGCAATTGGGATGGCTGCCGGAAAAACGTTAATTCGAGAGTCCGCCAACGGGATCGCGATGTTCAAGCCCAGGACATTTCGTGACCAGGCAATTTTCATGGCGCGCGCTGCGCCAGACGGGCAGACGATCGTGTTCAGCGCCGCGAATGAAGGAACCAGGACCGAACTGTATCTGGTGCGACCGGATTATCCCGAGGCGCGACCACTCGGTCTGAAGCAGGCTCACCTGCTTTCCATTTCGTCGAAGGGCGAGCTCGCTGTGATTGTGCGGGCGAACTATCTCGGGTTCAGGCTATTCACCGGAACACTGGCGCGCGTGCCGCTTGGCGGCGGTGCGCCGCGCGAGATGATGGATGGAATAAGGGAGGCCGACTGGTCACCCGATGGCTCGCAGCTGGTCGCGATTCATGACGTCGACGGCGAGGACAGGCTCGAGTATCCGATTGGAAATGTGGTGCACAAGACGACGGGTTACCTGAGCGATCCGAGGATGAGTCCGGATGGTTCGAAGATCGCATTCCTCGCGCATCCCTGGCGGTACGACGATCGTGGGATTGCAATTGTTGTTGACCTCAAGGGAAAAGCGCTCGTCAAAACGCGCGAATTTGCGGCGCTGCAGGGAATGGCGTGGCTGCCGGGTGGCAATGAGATCGCGTTCAGCGGTGACGTTGAGGGCCAGGGTCTTGTTGTACACGTAGTGAACATGAAAGGCGATGTGCGCATGCCCGTGTCTGCTCCCGGTGACATTGTCGTTCACGACATAACCGCTGATGGCCGCTGGATCATTTCCTCGGACCAGCGTTCAGTGTCGGTGCTGGCGCGTGGACCAGGTGACAAAGTCGCCCGCGAACAGGGTTGGCTGGACTATTCCTTCAGGCCATTCATATCCAGAGACGGCAAGCTGTTGACGTTCGGCGATGCGAGCAGTGGAAGCACGAACCTGTACTCGACAATTCTGCGACAGACGGCCGGCGGTGAAGCGACGCAGCTCGGTGACGGATACCCGGTCGGCTTCTCTCCTGACGGGCAGTGGATTGCATCCGTAATTCCAACGACACCAGCGAAGCTTGTGTTGTATCCGACTGGTGTGGGTACTGAACGCGCAGTGCCGACGGGGTCACTCGATCAGGTGACTTCGGTGGACTGGTTTCGCGACGGGAAGACGATGCTTGTATGCGGAAATGCGAAGGGCAAGGCTGCGTACTGCGGCACGATACCGGTTGCGGGCGGTGAACCGAAACCTGTTACAGCGGGTGGAACTTCCGACGGCCGGATTTCACCCGATGGTCGGGCCGTGATGGTGAGCAATGGCCCCTTGAAATACACTGTCTATGAACTTGGGAGCAGCGCTCCGCCTGTACCGGTTCCACTCGACTCTGGCGAGCGCGTTGTGGGGTGGAGCAACACTGGTCGCGGTGTGGTAGTGAGGATGCCTTTGAGCATTACTGCGGTGCGGCTCGATCTCGCGACAGGGAAGCGGCAGGTGATAATGGATGATCCGGTTGTGGATCTTACTGCGGTCAATGCCATTTCCAACCTGAATCTGGCTGACGATCCGCATGTGTACGCGTACGTGGCGCGCAGGCAGAAGTCCCGTTTGTACACAGTCGAAGGGGTGAAGTAAGCGGGTTGTTGCCCTTGAGGGTCTAAGTACTTGTGAATGTGTCAATTCATGTGATAGCTGGCTGACATAACGCTATGTTGACTAAGCAACATTCTCCGCGCCAAGTCGCCATCTGCGACAAGCCCGAGAGTAGTACTCGGAGCAAATAAATGGTCTCGCTCGCGCGTAACAGGATTCTTGAAGCGCTGCCCGAACTTGAGCGCGCGGCGCTCTGGGCTGTCGCCAGGGAAAAAAAGATCCCGAGCGGAACGGAAATCCTGGCTGCGAACTCACCATTCAGTCACGTTTATTTCCCTGAGACTGCCGTGTTTTCGCTTGTCACTGATCTAGTGGAGGGAAACTCTGTGGAGTCGGGGACTGTCGGGTTCGAAGGGTTCGTGGGGCTTCCGGTTTTCTTTGGTGGTGAGTCATCACCCCAGCGAACCATCGTGCAGATTCCCGGTGTTGCCTGCGTGCTGACGGCTGACGCTTTCAGGAAGATTGTCGGATCGCTGCCGAGCCTCGACGCGCTCCTCAAGCGATATGCGCTTGCTTTCATTGCGCAGATTTCGCAGACAGCTGCGTGCAACAGTCAGCACTCCATTTTGCAGCGGTGTGCGAGGTGGATCCTGCTCACTCACGATCGTGTGGGCTCGAACGACATTCTACTTACCCAGGAATTTCTTGCATACATGCTGGGAGTTCGCCGCCCTTCGGTGACTGTGGCCGAGGCCGACTTGAAGAGTCGCGAGCTGATCGGATACTCACGCGGGAGGATGCAGGTCCTCGACCGTGCGGGACTCGAGGCTATTTCCTGCGAGTGCCATGGAGCGGTTCGGAGGGAGTTCGAGAAGTTGACTGGTGCTGCAGTTGGCTAGGCGTTGGTTGCCGTTCAAGAGAGTGATATGCCTATTGATTTGATGACGGCGCCGAGCGTATGCTGTAGGTAATTGAAAGCGTCCTGAATCCGGAGCGCTTTTGCCAGTAACTGCCAAACTTTCACGCAAGTTCTACGAGCGATTCGGGGACGAGATCACTGGCGAGCTTGTAGACTGGTTCAACGCCGTGGACACAACGTACCAGACACAACTACGCGAGCTGAACGATTTGAACTGGGAACGGTTCAAGGCGGAGTTGCATGCTGCCAAGGCGGAGCTACGCGGTGAGATGAACGCCGGCTTCGCAGAGATGCGCTTGGAAATGGAGCGTTTCCGCAGCAGCATGATGAAGTGGATGTTCGTCTACTGGACGGGAATGATGGCGA
>JACDDZ010000065.1 GCA_013816695.1 Gemmatimonadaceae bacterium | reverse complement strand
CCTGTATTCTCTTCTTTTCGATAGAAAACCACTCCGTTCGCATAACCTTCAGAGGTGATTCCTCCGGCACGTTTGATAATGTCGGAGAGGCGCTCGGTTTTGGTCTTCAGTGAATACTTTCCAGGATAGAGGACTTCTCCGCCAACATAAACCTGACGCTGAAGCTCCCAGCCGGGTTGCCGCAACAAAAGCACATTGTCGTATGGCTGGAGTACAACGTCGGGTGATGGCCCGACGGGCGCTGGTAATCCAGGAGGCCCAAAGTATCTGCCATCCGGCCCTCTCTCGAAGAGAAAGCTGGAGTCCAGAGGAATGCGAAAGGTTCTCGCCGTAACTCCGCCCAATCGTGTATCTGGAAGACGCGCGATTTCGGCTTCGTGAAGTGAGGCACTCTGTTGGAGGCCTCCCGCCATTAAGACGAGGTCTCTTACTGTGAGACCTTCGCGGAAAGGGAACTGGCCGCCCTTGTTTACTGCCCCGCTGATTGCGACGTAGCGGGGCGGTCGGAAGGTCGTTGTGGAATAAACGATGACCTCATCATCTTCCTGCACTACGAAATCATTGACTACAGTCCCCGCCACATCACTTAGGACTGCCCGCAGCTGGCGTCTCGTTGAGTCCGGCATCAGTCGGGACACCAGAACACGTCCAAGATAAGTGTCCGGTTTCACTCCTCCAGCTAATTTGAGAGCTCCCGAAACCGTCATGCCAGGAGTTATTCCCTGGGCCCCCGGAGACCACACGTTCCCGAGGACCGCAATGCGGTTTCGAATTCGAGTGCTAACGGGAAACACACGCACGACGTCGCCGGCCCGCATGCTCACCGATGGGCCAGTTCCGGTTTCCAGCTCGTCTGACACAACTTCTGTCACAACCCTGTCGCGTCCACCAGCAACTCGCTCCCCTGGTCCGAGAATCCGTTCGATCTGGACTCTTTGGCGTGAGGCGCTGGGTGTAAATCCGCCGGCAAAACGCAAAGCGTCGGCGAGCGTCTCCCCGGGCTTTAACTCGTACGTGGCGGGACGCATTACTTCACCGACAATGCGAACCCGCGGCCCATGTGGCGGGATAAAAATTCGATCGCTGCTGAGCATTCGAACGTCATGCTCGGCGTTGCCCTTTAATAAGTAGTCATAAACGTCCAGCACATCCACGCGGGCCGACCCTCGCCGGATTTCGATTTGACGAAGACTGCCGTTGTCGTTCGGACCACGAGCGGCATAAAGAGCAGTCAACGCGGTACCTGCAGCTGAAACTCGATAGCTGCCAGGCTGAAGCGCCTCCCCCATTACGAAAATCTGATTGGAGCGCAGCTTGGCCGGTGTTATCGAAAAACGGAGCGTGGCTCCCGGACCGCGCCGTGCTCCAGAGTAAACTCTTCCGAGTCGCGCATACAGAATATTCTCCAGTTCTGCCAGGGTCAGGTTGTTTACCCATAGCTGGCCAACCCGAGGAACTACAAGAAAGCCTTCACGTGTTACATCGAGCGAGTAGGACTGTTCTACATCACCTGTCAAAACCAGCACAAGTCGATCGCCAGGGCCAACTCGATAGCTAGGGTCTACCGGCCCCGAAAGGTTTGCGTCGAATGCAGTCGTTTGATTGCGAAAAAATTCAAGACCAAAAATTACGAACCCGCTGTCGGTGGCCGCTTTGCGTGAAAGGAGACCATTGTTGGCTGAATCCAGCCGGGCAAGACAGCGTGAATAAGCCACACGTTTGCGGCTCTCAATCAGCCCTCTTGGCAGCGCTGAATCGCCTCTTTGTGCTCCAACGCTATCAACATTCAGCGAGACAGCTGAAACCGTATCGGGCTGGATGCCGCAGCGCAGAAAGTTGACCTCAGTGGTATCTGCGATTCCCAGTTTCTGAACGGCAGCGAAAACGTTTTCACTCAGGGTGGAGTCCGGCCTTGCGGACCCCGATGACAGGTAGGTATCCAAAAGGGTTTCGTCGTATCCTTCGGCCCTCAGCCGCGCTCGGACCTGATCCGGCGTCAGCCCGCTCGTCATGATTTTCTGCCGTAGCTGTTCAACGACGGCCGGATTTGTCTGTGCGATCTGTTCGGCTTGCGCTGCGGTCGGACGGTTCTGGCCGTACGCAGTGGAGACCATCGTGACGGCAAGTACAGCTAAAATCGATCTGACAACGGTCTGAATATGCATCGGGCGAAAGTAAATGGTTTGTAGAACGTTCCCTGCTAATACACGCGCGGCACGGCAAAAGAGCCCGCAATGCCCAGGAAAAATGAAGGATGGACTAACTAAACTAGAAATCAGTTCGTATGGGCCATGCAGGACTTGAACCTGCGACCGTCGGATTATGAGTCCGCTGCTCTAACCAACTGAGCTAATGGCCCGGGCGCCTCAATATAGAAAGTTTGCCTATCCGATGCACTCTTCTTCCGTCACAGGCCGGATCAAAACGTCGAATGTGAGCCAGGCAACTTTTCCGAGCGGCTGCATCATAATCCCAAGCACGAGCATTCCAGTGGCTGCGACGTAAGTCACTGCGTCCCAGTTGATGTCAGGCCACTTGAGGATCAGATAAACCGCAAAGCTCCCCGCGAAAATGGCTTCCATAAGCAACAGGTTGAAAAACATCGGCGCTGAGAAGTAGTTGTCATCGCTGCGCATGAATTTGAAGTTGCAGCTGGGGCACCGCTTTCTGACACCTGCCTTCCACTTGGTAAGCACAGGCCCGCGGCCACAGTTGGGGCAGCGAAGCCGCGCCATTCGCCAAAATGCCCGCGTAATCCTGCGCCATGACGGGAGAGCGAGGCCTGCGTCGTGGGTGCGCCGCAGTTGGCTGTTCAACCGCTTAGAACTTTAGGCCCCACTGCGGCTCGAACCCAAACCGAATCCTTCCCTCGAACCCGGACCTGTCGATATCAAGCGCGTTCACTGCCGGACTGACTGAGTTGTACCCCAGGTCAGCATTCACCCGGATTCCCGGCGCAAAAAATCCTCCCCCACTCACACCCACTCGTGTCACCTTCGTCATCGATCCAATGAACAGTCCCGGTGTCCTTCGGGAATCCAGCGCCGTTCGCTGTGGAAATGCGCTTCTATAGTCTCCCTCACCCTTCCTGCGCGAAGCCACGTACGCCCGCACCGGAACCCGTGGAATCGCAGCGACGTCGACTCCAGCTCTCCACTCGTCGTAGTCGCTGTATCCGCGTCCCAGTCCTATTCCATGCACGGAATACATCTCATCCGGGCGTGGAGTCCGATAAGTGAGGCTGCTGACACGGGTGTACGCTGCGAACCCCTTGATACCGTCAGCCAGAGGAAGCCGTTCCGCCGACAATGTCACGCCGAGCGATGAGGGCTCGTTGCATGTCGTGTCGCATTTGTCGATCTGGTAATCGTCGATCAAAGCGTGCAGTGCGAAAGTTCCAAGACGATCGGTGCGAAACGAGCTCTCGAAACCAAAGCTGAGATTCCCGTCAACACTTTCATCCCGCCAGGACAAGCCAAACGCGTTCAGTGGATTGATTAACGAAAACTCGAGTCCACGGCCCACCCCCGCGTACAAATAAGCTTCGGTGAAAGCGAGCTCGAGTTTCCCCAGACGTCCGCCCAGCCTGTGGATCGAGAAATACCGCTCTGACTCCCGGCCCGGCGCTTCGACGTAGTTCTCCAGCCGCGCTGCAACCATTGAGAAGTGCAGGTGGTCCGACCCGAACCGACCGTAAAAATGATCGTATGTGTACGAATAGTTTCCGAGCTGCAGTCCCGGGAATACCTGCGGCCCCCAGTTTCGTTCGGCACGGCCGAAAAACAGCTCGCCATAGTTCCAGCGGCCAAGCAGGTAACCGTCCCGCGTTCGTGCGGCCAAGGTTCTGTCCTTCCGTCCGCCAAATTCGGGATCGTGGTTCAGTCCCGGATCGATCTCCACTCTTATTGCGCCAGCAATCGGCCCGCCAGCCATCATCATTCTCAGGCTGCCCGCAGCCAGAACGGAGTTGCCGGTGTCGGCAAGCATCAGGTCGCGACGGCCTGAAGTCTGGGCGGTTCCGTAAAGTTCCCCATCGAACAGGGCGCGCGGTGCATCGGGATCATCTCCCGGGGGGCGCATTTCGTATTTCCTGATCGTGCCACTCAACGCATCCAGGAAAGTTCGTTCAATTCTCGAAGGCTTTCCCGCCAGAGCCGAATCGAGCGCAGTTCGTATCTGGCCCGCAGTGTAGGGACGCTCGAGCGCCGAAAGCGAGCGGAAGCCCGGCGCATCCTGGAGCGCGTCGATGTATGTGTATCCGATATCGTCGAGCGGCAGGTACGGAGTAGTTGCAACCCGTGTTTGCGCGAGTACCGGGCTCGCGCAAAATAGAAATGCAGTTACCGCCAGGTTCAATGATTTCAACGATACAGTCCGATGACTTTAAGGTCTGGAGTAATCTGCAGCGCAGGAGCGGGGAACCTGATGTAGCTCAATGTGTGCTTCACCCTCTTCCACGCCGGATTGTTACCCGGAAGTTTGTCGGGGTCCAGATCCAGTGACAGCAGGATTTTCCTCTGCGCCCGCATGCTTGCTCCTGTATTGGGCTCGATCCAGTCGGTAATCGAATGTCCAACAGACACCCGCACAATGGACGGCCAGTACCGCTTCTTGTCTTCCGGAAGGAGACTGTTCACGTCTGTCGAAATCCAGTAAGTCTGCCCAGAATAATCCAAAGAGGGGCGCAGTTCGCCGTTCTTTCCATTGTGAAGCGCTTCAGTCGGCCAGTACGAGATGGTCGGCTTGAACGCCTTCAACCGTGGGTGGTAATGCTGCGCCACAGCGAGGCTCATTCCCGCCGTGTTCGCGATCAGGTCTGCATACGAAAATCCGTACTTCGCGTACATCCCGTCGAAGATCTCGATCTGCAGCTGGAACAGGGTCGCATAGGTAGCTGCGAGTGCGATTGCTTTCGGCTCCGACACGCACGAAGCCCTGAGCAGCGCATCGCCAATTCGCGCCAGGTGATACCCGCCCAGGAAATGGCCGAACTTGTCCTGGTCGCGGAAGTTCTGGTCCCAGTCAGGCTGGAAAAAAAACTTCTCGGCCTTTTCACCGGACCACCAGGCACTCTTGAAGTAGACGAAAAGTCCCGCGTTTGCGGCTACGAATGTTGCGCCGGCGAGGGCGCGTCTTTGCGGCTGCAGCAAACTTTCCGGCTTGCAGTACGCTGAATCCATTTGCGCGCTGGCAACCGAGGGCATGGCGGAAGCGCAGCACAGAAGTGCCGCGAAAATCGCGATTTTAGTTTTCAAATTCCGGAGATTTGGAACGAATCGAAGGCTTCGATTACTTCGTCAATTGTGACTGTCGCTGCGCCGAGCTTTCCGACTTCGACTCCGGCAGCGAAGTTGGCGACGATTGCCGCCTCGGGAGGAGTCGCGCCTGCCGCCAGCATTGTAGCCAGGTAGGCAGTCACGGTATCTCCCGCGCCAACCACGTCATACACTTCTCGGGCCGTTGTGGGTATCCGGCCCACTTCGCCATCTGCGGAAAGCAGCGCCATGCCCTGTTCGCCGAGAGTGAGGAGCAGATATTCGACTCCCAGCCGGCGGAAGGTCTCGGGCAGGGCTTCGGTTCGCTCCAGTTCCACTTCAGCCCCGAGTGCGGCCTCGAGTTCGCGGCGATTGGGCTTGAAGATCGTCGCTCCCTTGTACGAAAAGAAATTCTTGTACTTCGGGTCTACGATGATCGGGATACCGCGCTTTTGTGCCGCAGCGATAGCCGACGTGATTACGGAGGGCACGAGCACACCCTTGTTGTAGTCCTCGAGCACGAGAGCTTCAGCGGTCGCGACGGCATCCCTCACCGCCTGTTCAAGAAGCGCTACTTCTCTGCCGGTAATGGCATCGTCATTCTCTTCGTCGAAACGCACAACCTGCTGCGAACGCGCGAGAATCCGGGTCTTGGTTGTGGTCGGACGGTCCACGGCCAGCATTCCCGTCGTCTGCGCGCTGAGATCATCCAGCATTCCACGCAGGCGCTCACCATTCTGGTCCGATCCAATCGCGCAAACAAGAATTGGAACAGCACCGATGGCCGCAACGTTGGCAGCAACATTTGCCGCACCGCCGGGCGCCACACGCCGTTCAGTTACGCGAACCACGGGCACAGGCGCTTCCGGGGAAATACGGTCCACGTCACCGTGCAGGTACACGTCGAGCATCGCATCACCGATAATGGCGACGCGCTTCCCGGAACCTGCTCTCAGCAGGTCGACAAGGCGTGAACGACTAATGGTCTCGATCATCCTGCGGTGAAACTAAGGGCGGCGAAGCGGCTCAAACAGGGCACAACGCTTGCCAATGGCATAGTTTTGCAAAGCCTGCCAAAGGAAATGATTTGCTCCAACGCTTCAACAACTCAGTAAGAAGCATGCTTGCGTCCCTGCAGGAGTTCTTTCTCCTCGCCGGGAACGCAATCCGTTTTATGTTTGCGCGTCCATTCTACCTGAACGATGTGGTTCAGCAGATGAACGCCATTGGATTCGAGTCGCTGGGGATCGTTCTCCTTACCGGCTTTTTCACGGGCATGGTACTGGCTCTCCAGGCTTCCGTGATCATGAAGACGTTCGGGGCTACCATGTACATAGGCCGGCTTGTTTCCGCATCCATGATTCGTGAGCTCGGCCCCGTGCTGGCAGGCCTGATGGTCGCGGGCCGCGTTGGCTCCGGAATCGCCGCCCAGCTCGGATCAATGCGAGTTACGGAGCAGATCGATGCGCTCAACACACTTGGAACTGACCCGATCAAGAAGCTCGTGACGCCGCGGCTGATCGCTGCCCTGGTAATGGTCCCTACGCTGACTGTGATCAATGATTTCGCTGGCCTCCTTGGCGGAAGTGTCATCGCTTCAGCTTATGTTGGCATTCCCACTTCGCTCTACTGGAGAACCGTCTTCGAGCAGATCGCCGCCGGGGGATTTCTCTTTCGCTACATCCCGAACGACTTTGTACATGGAATCACCAAGCCCCTGGTATTCGGCGCGATCATAGCGTTGACCGGGTGTCACTACGGGCTCAAGACAACCGGCGGAACCGAGGGAGTCGGGCTCGCAACCACGAAGACCGTTGTGCGTGCGAGCATCCTTATTCTTGTCGTTGACTATTTCATTACCCAGATCCTGCTGGCGGTGCTAACGGGATGAGGGACGAGCGCCGAATACCGGGAAGTGAAGGGGCTCGCCCCCAGCAGGGCGACAAGCCCGAAGTGGACAAGCGTGTACGCACCGCCATCAGGAACGAGCTCGAAGTAATCAATGAGACGAGTCCGGCAGCGGAGAAAAAGAGCAATCGCCCGGTTGTTGAGCTCAAGAACGTGTCGCTTGCATTCGAGAACCCCATCCTCGAGGATGTTTCCTTCGTCGCGCGCGAAGGCGAAACCATTGTCATAGTAGGCGAGTCGGGAACCGGAAAGTCAACGATTCTCAAGCTGTTGCTTCGTCTGCTCGTCCCTGAACAGGGTGATGTCATTATCGATGGCGAGGAGATCACCAAGCTCTCGTTCAACAATGCGCTCAACGTTCGCCAGAAGATGGGAATGGTCTTTCAGGGAGCTGCGCTCTTCGACTCGATGACTGTTTATGAGAACATTGCGTACCCGCTTCGCGAGCACACAGCCCTCAATGAAGACGAGATCGAGGCGCGCGTCCGGGAGAAGCTGCAGTTTGTGGATCTCGACCCGGATAAGGTCATGGAGCAGATGCCGGCGGAGCTGTCCGGCGGAATGAAGAAACGCGTCGGGGTGGCCCGCGGAATGGCCAATAATCCCAAGATAATGCTGTACGACGAGCCCACCTCCGGACTCGATCCCCTCACCACTGCAACGATTACGCACCTTATCATGAAGCTTCAGCGTGAATTGAGCGCAACTAGTGTGGTAGTCTCGCACGATATTCGCTCTGCATTCCGCATGGCGAGTAAGATTGCAGTGCTGGCCCAGCGCAAGATTGTTTTCTTTGGCTCCCCCGAGGACATGGCTTCAAGCGACGATAAGTACCTGCAGGATTTCCTGGGGGGTTTTTAATTGAAACGGTCAACTTTCATTACCGTCGACCAGCTCAAGGTGGGCGCAATGGTTCTCGTTGCGCTCGCCGTTCTTGGCGTTGCCGGATACAAACTGGGTGAAGCTGCCAACCTTTATTCCCGCCGCTACGATCTCATCGCGTACCTGCCTAC
>JACDDZ010000064.1 GCA_013816695.1 Gemmatimonadaceae bacterium | reverse complement strand
TCAGGACGCGAACGTTGTTCATGTTGGGATCAGCGCGAAAGCCAATTCCCTCCAGTCTTCGGCCAGGCTCAGTGAGCACGAAAGCACTGTCGCTCGCCACTTCGTTGACGCCGGGGTCATAGCGCAGTTCCTGGGTCGTGAGCCGACGGCCCGTTTCGGATATCACTACGACATTGCCGCGGGCAACCATGTTGCCACCGCGGCTGCTATAGCTGCCACGCTTGGCCGTCAACAGCGCTTCCTTCTCCCCGCCCGCAGAAAAGAATGTCGTATTCACGGTTTCGAGCTCGGCGCGCGTGCTCTCCTCGAAAAAGTAGGCTCGCTCTGCCTGCAGCTGCGCCCGCATCAGCCCATGATCGGTGAGATTGAATCGGGCCGTGAACATCACCTGGTCTGCCGAATCAGCCAGCGCAGAATGCGCCGCGCTCGGCGGCCGTGTCTTGGGGTTGTTACAGGCTGCGACCGCAAGTGTTGCGGCCATTGCTAAAGAAATGTTGCGGAGGAGCATTACACCACACCTGCGCGCATGAGGTCGTGAAGGTGTATGACACCGGCGAGTTTGCCATCCGCCGACAACACGGGCATGGACATGATTCCGTGCTGCTCCATGCGGAAGACTACCGCGCTACCCAGCTCATCGTCGGCCGCGGTCTTGGGTGTGCGGGTCATAAGGTCAGCTGGGAAGAGCGAGAAAATGTCATCCTCCCGCTCCATGACGCGGGTAAGGTCGCCAGCGGTAATAACGCCCTTGAGTGTGCGGGAAGAATCACAGATGACTGCAATGCCCCTGCGCTCGGCGAGCTGCACTATGACTTCACGCATTGTCGCTTTTTCTGTCAGCAGTGGCAGGTCGGCGGTGATCATCACGTCTGTTACCCGGGTGAGAAGCTTTCGTCCCAGTGAACCACCAGGATGAAGGCGCGCAAAATCGTTGGCGTCGAAACCCTTTTCTTCCAGGAGCGCGATAGCCAGCGCGTCACCCAGCGCCAGCGCAACGGCGGTGGAAGTGGTAGGAGCCAGATCGTGCGGGCAGGCCTCCTCTTTCACCCAGGCGTCGAGTACCAGATCACTGTGCCGTGCGATCGCGGAGTTTTTGTCGCCGGTGATCGCGATAAGCCGAACGCCCAAACGCTTGAGATGGTCGAGCAGTGAGACGACTTCGTCTGATTCCCCACTTTTTGAAAGCAGGATTGCCACGTCCGCTGATCCAACGATTCCGAGATCACCGTGAACGCTGTCGGCGGGGTGGAGGAATGTCGCGGGTGTGCCAGTGGACGTAAGGGTCGCCGCGATCTTGCGCCCGATCAATCCGGATTTCCCAACACCGGAAACGATCACCCGCCCCGAGCACTCGGCGATCAACTGGACCGCTTCCGCAAAGGAGTTGTCCAACCTCTCCTCCACAGTCGCGATAGCTTCCCGCTCGAGTCTGAGCACGCGCTTACCGCGCTCAATTATTTCCTTCTTTTTCACCTGCTGGCCGATCCCCGATTCACGTTCCAAACCTCTAGTAATTTCTCGATCAGTGTATTTAACTGGTTTAAGGGCAGCATGTTAGGGCCATCGCTTGGAGCCGACTCAGGCGATGGATGGGTCTCGAGAAACAACCCCGAAGCGCCGGCTGCGACCGCAGCCATGGAGAGGGCCGGAATGTATTCGCGAGCTCCGCCGCTCGATCCACCAGCGCCAAGCCCCGGCTTCTGCACACTGTGAGTTGCATCGAAAATCACGGCTGACTCGCACATTTCCGTGAGCCGTGAGAATGACCGCATGTCCACGACGAGGTCGCCGTAGCCAAAGAAAGTGCCACGTTCCGTGACTGCAACTTCGGACTTCCCGCCATTCGCCTTCCTGACCTTGGCCACCGCTCCCCGCATGCCCTCCGGCTGGAGCCACTGCCCTTTCTTGACGTTCACGGGCTTGCCAGTCGCCCCGGCAGCCATCAGGAGGTCAGTTTGTCGGCAAAGGAACGCAGGTATCTGGAGCACGTCGGCAACCTGGGCTGCCGCCGCGCATTGCTCGGGGAGATGAACGTCTGTGAGGATGCGAAGTCCGCTCGCTGTCTTGACCCGCTCCAGGGCCGCGAGCCCTTCATCGATCCCGGGACCGCGGGCTCCATCAGCGTTGGATCGGTTTGCCTTGTCGAAGCTGGCCTTGAAGATCACTCCACCGGGCACTTTATCCGCGAGGCGCGCCACTGATTCGGCAACACGCAGATTCAGCGTGTCGTCCTCCAGAACGCACGGTCCCGCGATGAGGAAAAACTTGTCCCGCGGAAAGGTGACCTGCACTCAGTCAACTCGCTTGGCGAAGGATTGACGTTCGTTGCGGGAAGGCGTGCGGTTGTCAGCCGCCGCCTCTATGAAGCTCGCGAATAGCGGGTGCGGGCGCATGGGACGCGACTGGAGTTCCGGATGGAACTGGCAGCCCACATACCAGGGATGCGTCTGCAGCTCGACGATCTCGACAAGCGAGCCATCGGGAGACAGTCCGCTGAGGTTCAGGCCATGTGCGATGAACTGATCGCGGTACGCGTTGGACACTTCATAGCGATGCCGGTGGCGCTCGCTCACCTGCTGCGTTCCATAGATCGCTGCGGCGCGCGTGCCCTCACCCAGCTTGCACGGGTATGCACCCAGGCGCATCGTCCCGCCCATGTCCGTTACATGCTGCTGCGATTCCATCAATGAAATGACTGGATTGCCGCACTCAGGTGCGAATTCACTTGAGTGACTGTCATCCAGCCCGATAACGTTCCGGGCGAACTCGATGATTGCTGTCTGCATTCCCAGGCAGATCCCGAAAAACGGCATTCCGGACTCGCGGGCATAACGGATTGCTTCCAGCATTCCTTCAACGCCCCTTACTCCGAATCCGCCCGGCACCACCAGCCCGTTAAAGTCGGCGAGGATTTCGCGGGTACGTTCTCTCGTAGTAAACGCATCGCTGGGCAGCCAGGACAGCTCGACGCCCACATCATTGGCGATCCCGCCGTGAACCAGAGCTTCCTGCACGCTCTTATAGCTGTCGATTAGCTCGGTGTATTTGCCCACGACCGCAATGCGAACCTTGTCCCTGGGGTTCATGACCCTCTGCACCATAGCACGCCACTTGGAGAGATCCGGTGCCCGCCGGCCGAGCAATCCAAGGCGGTGCATGACACGTTCATCCAGGCCCTGTTCATGGAACACAAGTGGAATCTCGTAGATGCTCGGAACGTCCGGACTTTCGATGACTGCTCCAAATTCAACGTTGCAGAAAAGCGCGATTTTCCGCTTTACGTCTTCCGACAGGGGACGCTCAGTGCGGCAGATGAGGATGTCGGGCTGTATTCCGATTTCCATGAGATCGCGCACAGAATGCTGGGTTGGCTTCGTCTTCACTTCCCCGGCTGCGGTTATGTATGGAACCAGCGTGAGGTGAATGAAGATCGCGTTCTCGCGGCCTATTTCATGGCGAAACTGTCTTATCGATTCCAGGAATGGCAGTGACTCGATGTCTCCCACCGTCCCGCCGATCTCGACGATAACAACGTCGCTCTCGGGCCCAACACGCTTCATCGCATTCTTGATTTCGTCGGTGACGTGCGGAATGACCTGCACTGTCGATCCGAGATATTCACCGCGGCGCTCCTTCGTGATGACGTTGAGATAAATGCGTCCTGTCGTCACGTTGTTCGCCTGCGCCAGTGCCCGATCAATGAACCGCTCGTAATGGCCGAGATCGAGATCTGTTTCCGCGCCGTCGTCGGTTACGTACACCTCGCCATGCTGGAACGGCGACATCGTACCGGGATCGACGTTCAGGTAGGGATCGAACTTCATTATGGTTACGCGCATACCGCGCTCGACCAGCAGCCGTCCAAGCGATGCGGCCGCAATCCCTTTACCGAGCGACGAGACTACGCCGCCGGTGACGAAGATGTACCTGGTCTGCTGGGTGCCCTGAGGCTGCATGAGTTTACCGTCCGGCAATGAATGCGTCCCACCGCGCGTTGGCGCGCAGCAGGTCTTCCTCTGTGTCTATCCCACTTGCTGCGGTTTCGTCTACCACGGCAATTCCCATTGGAATCCCCGCTGCCAGCGGACGCAGCTGCTCAAGTTTCTCGATCAGCTCGAGCGGATGCGGGGGTAGTGCCACCCATTTCCTGAGTGCTTCCCTGGAGTATGCGTAAACCCCAAGGTGGTGGAGCGCCCGCTGGTTGCGGATTTGTGCCTCTGCGGGGTCGCGCAAGAACGGTATTGCCGCTCTCGAAAAGTACATTGCACGGCCATCATCTGCCGCGACCGCCTTGACTACACTTGGAGCGTCCATCGAGTCGGGCGATGCATGCACCGCCGCTGTTCCCAACGGAAACTTTCCGCTCGATACCAAATGTGCGGCTCCCAGAACTGCACCAGCCCCCATGAAGGGCTCGTCACCCTGAACGTTTACGATTGTTTCGAAGCTTGAGAACTCAGTCATCCCGGCCACTTCAGCGACGCGTTCGGTACCGGACGTATGCTGGGATCCCGTCATCACGCACTCAGCTCCGGCATCCCGAACTGTGCGTGCCACAGATTCATCGTCGGTCGCCACAACGCACCTGTCGGCAACTTTCATATCCGCTATGCGCTGCCAGACACGGACAATGAGGGGGAGACCAGCGAGGAGGCGGAGGGGCTTTCCGGGGAGGCGAACTGCGGCGAGGCGCGCGGGAATTACTACTAGCGTCCTCACCCCAGTCGATTTTCTGTGGCCGGGCTCGAAGGTCACGTTCTTGAATATAGCGGAAAACCCTCTACGGCGAGAGAGATAAACCGATCGAAAGGGCGGATTTTTTCGAGGACGGATCGAAGGAATATTCTGCCCGCAGGAACCGGACGCCGATCATGGGCGTGATATTCTGCACGAGTGCAGGCAGCTCGCCAATTCCAGCTGCGCCCGCGGCGTACCGAAGGCCCACATATGGACTTCCGACGATGGGCAGAGTGAGCTGGTGAATGGGAACCAGGTAAAGGCCCGACACATAAAACAGCTTGTCCCCGCCCTGCTCCAGCAACTTCATGGTCGCGATCGTGCCAGACCCACCCAGGTATGCAAAGCGCTGTGGGGGCGCGATCCCGTTGCCTGTCCCGACCCAGTGCAGCTGGAACTCGAAGCTGTGATCCATGAGCGCTGGAAATTTTGACTGCACATCCATCGTGACCTGGCGAAAATTGGAGTTGCCGGCAGGGCCATTCTCGAGCGAAGCCGAGTGGTCGAATGCAACCTCCAGCTTTGCCGAACCTGTTATCGCAACTTTGTCCTTTTCCCAGTCGAGGCTGGAAGCCACAATTGCCGATGCAAGCGTTCCCTTCCGAACCGCCGGGTTAGGCCGCTTCATTTTTTCCTCGGAGCTTCTTCCGAACACGCTCCACGGACTTTTCCTCGGAGGTGTGCGCGATCCCGTTGACCAGGCTCTTTCGCTCTGGGCTCCAATGGACGGTTCGAAGGACCCGTTCTTTATGTCGATGCGGCGGCCGATGGAGAGCCTTACCTGGTCGGCGCGATAATAATTTCTCGAGTCGGACCCGACGCCGAAGCTCGCCGCCGAATTCAGGAGGTCACCGCGTATCCAGCGATCATTGCTGAAGGTGCCCCTGCCTCCCTCGGCGCGTATCCACGTATCCAGAATGGGCGCAAAGCGGATGCTACCGGATGGGTCGAACTTTCCGAGATTCGACCGATACGAAACGATAGCTTCGGCTTCCAGCACATCTTCACCCAGCGTCAGGCGCGGGCCGAATGGCAACGTCAGCCCATTGATCCGGTCATAAATCGGAATACGGAGCCCGAACAGCAACGGAAAATCGATGGGTGAATCATGGTAGATGACGTATGCGGTGTCCTTTGCCACTGTGTCGCGCACCGACCGCTGCCCAAAGGCCGCAATTGGCAGGAAAAAAAGGAAAGCACCAGCTCGAATCATTCGGATCATTGCAGCAGCCCCATGAAGTTTGCCATTAGCTCCTTCCCGCACTGTGTGAGTATGGACTCCGGGTGAAACTGAACACCCCAGACTGGAAGGGAACGGTGACGAAATGCGTGTATCTCGGACGGATCATCCGCAGCTATAGCGGTTACTTCAAGACATTCAGGAACCGAATCGGAATCCACTATCAGCGAATGATACCGCATTACCTGCAGAGGATTGGGCAGGTTTGCGAATAATTCTGTGCCCGAGTGATTCACCAGCGATGTCTTTCCATGCATCAGCCGCTTGGCTCTTACAACCTTTCCACCGAAGACTTCTCCAATGGCTTGATGCCCGAGGCAGACACCGAGAATTGGAATGACACCTGAACACTCACGAATCACGTCCATCGTGATGCCGGCCTCACTGGGCGTCTTTGGACCCGGTGATATCACTATTCCGCGCGGCTTCATCGCAAGTATCTCGGCCACCGTGATCTCGTCATTCCGCTTCACGACAGGATCCTCACCGCGCTCGCCGATGTAGTGAACGAGGTTGTAAGTAAACGAGTCGTAGTTATCGATGACGAGAATCAATTCAGCTATGCCCTGGGATGAAACTGCTTGTGAACGCTGCGCAGGTACTCACGGTCAACATGCGTATAGATCTGGGTCGTTGAAATATCGGAATGACCTAGCATTTCCTGAACCGCCCTGAGGTCAGCGCCGCCTTCGAGCAGGTGCGTTGCGAAAGAATGTCGAAGAGTATGGGGTGAAACCGCTTTCTTGATGCCGGCGATATCAACGTATTTCCGGAGAATCTTCCACGCCCCCATTCTGCTCAACGGCTTGCCGCGTGAGTTCAGGAAGAGGGTTCCCTTTCCCTCCCCACGTTCGAGTGTTGGGCGAAGCTCGCGAAGGTAAACCGCTACGGCGCCAATTGCATTTCTTCCAAGTGGCACCAGGCGCTCCTTGCTGCCCTTTCCGAATACACGAACCAGCTTCTCGTCGAGCAACATGTCCCTCACGGACAATGAAATCCATTCCGAGACGCGGAGACCAGCGCCGTAGGCGATCTCCAGCATGGCGCGGTCGCGAAACGCCAGGGGCTCGTCGAGCGAGACCGCGGCGAGGAGCTTCTCAACTTCGTCAACGCCCAGGACGTCGGGAAGCGTGCGCCACCGCTTGGGAGTTTCAAGGCGCTCACTGGGGTCGCCCGTTATGTGGCCTTCATTGACGAGGAACCTGAAGTAAGTGCGTAGCGCAGAGATGTTACGCCGAATGGAGGAGGGCGCGAGTCCCAGATCCTTGAGGTGATAGACATACTCGCGCAGCACTTTGGGGCTCGCTTCCAACGGCGACCGGGCGCTCTTCTGGGCAGCGAAGAAAACGAAACGCTCGAGATCCAGCTTGTACGCTTCACACGTACGGGGCGACGAGCCTTTTTCAATAGCGAGAAAGTCCTGAAATCGTTCCAGGAAGAAAGCGCGCGCGAGGTCGTCGGGCAGCGACGACATCAGGTCGCCGGGCGTTTACGCCTGAAATACCAGATTGCGAAACCGATTATCACAATGGCGAGCGCTACGTAAGCGACGATCTTGCCGCTTGTAACAATGTGGCCGTAGAGAACTTCCCAGTTCTCTCCCGCGCGGAACGCCAGCCATGTGATGAAGAGAAACCAGATTCCGGATGCTGCAGCGATCGCGAGAAAGGTCCGGACAGGAGGAAGCTGCATTGCGCCCGCGAATGGCGGCACCAATGCTCGAACGCCGGGAAGAAATCGGCTGATGAAAAGGGCCGCGAAACCATATTTTGCATACAGCGATCTGAGCTTGTCCTCTGCGCCCTTCCCACCGTACTTCTCGAGCCGGTGCATGAACGCGCCCGTTCCGTAGCGCCTTCCTATGTAGTAGGTGAACGCTGCACCGGCGAAGTTTCCTGCCCAGCATACAAGGAACGTGGATACCGCCGAGGCCGCGCCGCGCGCGGCCAGGAAGGCCCCAAAAGCAACAACGGCATCCGATGGAAATGGTGGAAAGACATTTTCGATTGCCGACACGGCGCCGATAACCATGTAAAGCATGGGGAGCGGCATTGCGCTCAACCGCTCGATGAGCAACTGGATGTTCATGTTTTCGTCGGAACCAGCGTAGCGGACGCTATGCATGCGAGGCCTTCACGCTTCCCTATCCAGCCCATTCCCTCGTTGGACTTGCCCTTGATGCTCACTGCACCTGCTTCGACGCCGAGTGCCCCGCTCACTGCAGCCCGCATGGCATCGCGGTACGGGGCGATTCTCGGAAACTCGGAGATCACTGTCACGTCAACATTCGAAACGTGCCATCCTGC
>JACDDZ010000063.1 GCA_013816695.1 Gemmatimonadaceae bacterium | reverse complement strand
ACTTGCACGCGCGGAGCTGGACCAGGTCGATCCTGCAATGATCGAGAGGTTTCGGCGCGCATTGGGAGGCCCGCTTGGCAGCGTCGGTGACCGCCTTATCTGGGCGAGCTGGCTGCCCTTCTGTTCGCTGCTTGCCCTGTGTGCATTTGGACTTGGTGCGACGCCGGGATGGGTACTCGCAATTTTCCTCGGGGTCTACAATACCGGCCACGTTGCGCTCAGGGCGTGGGGAGTGCGCACCGGTTTTCGGAAAGGATTGCGGGTTTCTGAAGCGCTTGCAAACCCACTGCTCCGGAAAGGCCCCACTATCATTGGTGGTGCGGCCTGCCTCGTTGCCGGATTCGCGCTTCCGCTCGCATTCCAGGCGATCATCGGGCCTGGACGCCGTCTTTCAGGTGGCGTGTTCCTCGTTGTAATTCTCGGAACGCTTCTCCTCGCACGCTTCGGCGGACGCGGTGAAGGGTGGCGTATTGCTCTCGCAGTTCTTTCTCTTTTCGTCCTCTTCTCGGTCGTCCGTTAATGCCAGAACGCAACGTAACGGTAAGAAACAAGCTCGGTCTCCACGCTCGTCCTGCCGCGGAGATCGTGAAAGTTGCCGGGAAATTCAAATCCCAGATCACAATCCTGCGCGAAGACATGGAAGTAAACGGCAAGAGCATAATGGGCGTGATGATGCTCACAGCGGAGAAGGGAACGACACTCACAGTGCGGGCTGATGGCGATGACGCCGATCAGGCGCTCGATGCGATAGAAAAACTCGTAGACGGGAAATTCGGCGAGAGCTGATATGAAAGGCGTAATCACCGGAATGCCAGCGTCGCAGGGGATTGTTGTCGGCCCCGTGCACCTCCTGAAATGGGAGGTGCCGGATGTTCCGCATCGCATCATCCCGGACGAGGCAATCGAGCGTGAAGTCGAGCATTTCCACAACGCACTCGAGACAGCAAAGACCCGCCTGAGGGATGTGCGCGATCGCGCGGAAAAACATGCAGGTCCCGAGGAAGCTGCGATCTTCGATGTTCAGATATCCATTCTCGAAGACGCGGCTCTTGTCAGCGAGGTGGACGCATTGATCAAGCAGAGCCTGGGCGCTGAGAAAGCGTTTGACCTTGCGATGATCGAATGGCGCCAGAAGTTCGCGCGCCACACCCACCCAATGATGCGCGAGCGTGTGGGTGATCTCATGGACATTCACATCCGGGTGTTGTCGGTCCTGATGGACCTGCCGGATCATGATCCTGTGGACCTGCCGAAAGGATCGCGAGCCATCCTCGTGACGCACGACCTCACGCCAAGTCTTACCGTGCAGCTGGACAGGGAGGCGATTGCAGGCATTGCCACGGATGCGGGAACCAGGACATCGCATGTGGCAATTCTTGCGCGATCACTCGGGCTGCCAGCCGTGGTGGGGTTGCGTGATGCCACATCACGCCTCAAGGGCGGCGAGCAGGTGATTCTCGATGGAACTTCGGGCTTTCTCGTTGTCGAGCCGGGCGAGGCTCAGCTAAGCGCATATCGCGAGCGTCAGGTAGCGGAAGCGCGTGACGAAGCCGAGCTGATGCAGCTGCTGACTGCCGAACCGGTAACACTGGATGGTGTTCGGATCACACTCCGTGCAAACGTCGATCTTCCTGAAGAGGCAGATGCCGCCGCACACAGCGGTGCCGAAGGCGTGGGTCTCATGCGGACCGAGTTCCTCGTTGTTGGGCGCACGACAATGCCGGATGAGGAGGAGCAGTACCGGGCGTACAAGCGTGTCGTGGAAGCATTCGACTCACATCCCGTTGTGATCCGCACTTTCGACGTGGGCGGTGACAAGCTTCCCATTGGTGGATTTCCGACCGAAGCGAATCCCTTCCTGGGTTGGCGGGCCATACGGATGTGCCTCGACCAGCCGGAGATGTTCAAGGTCCAGCTGCGCGCGCTGCTGCGCGCCGCAATGCACGGTGATGTGCGCATCATGCTCCCGCTCATCGTGTCGCTCGACGAAGTGATGCAGGCGCGTACGCTCCTCGCAGAAGCCGCGGCCGAGCTGGATGAGCGCGGCATCGAGTACCGGCACGACCTTCCATTGGGCGTCATGGTGGAGACTCCAGCCGCAGTGATTGGAGCTGACACGCTCGCCGAGCATGTGGATTTCTTCAGCATCGGGACCAACGACCTCGTGCAGTACACTCTTGCCGTTGATAGAGGCAATGCGAACATCGCTTCGCGTTTTACGCCACTGCACCCGGCGGTGCTGCGCCTCATCAAGCGGACGGTTGAAGTCGGCCATGTAGCGGGGCTGGACGTCGCCGTTTGCGGTGAAATGGCCTCGCAGCCGCTGATGGCGTTTGCGCTGCTTGGCCTGGGTGTACGCCAGCTGAGTGTGTCGCCGCGATCGGTCGCCCAGGTGAAGCGAATAGTCAGGGGAGTGAGCGTAGAGGTGGCCCGGCAGGCCGCTGACGCAGCGCTCGCCGCTCCCACGGCGGCCCGCGCTGAGGACATCCTCAAGGAAAGCCTCCACGGTGCGTTTGGTGACGCAGTGTTTACGCGCGCCGGGTTGCCTGACGTTGGAGAGGGGAATAACTTTGAGGGCTACAGCGGACAATAGGCCGGTTTCACGAATAGTACGGCGTGAACTTAGAGCTCCCGCTGTGTTTACCCAACAAAGTGAGTTCATTCGTGCTTGACCGGTTTTTGTTTACATCCGAGTCTGTTACTGAAGGGCATCCAGATAAAATTGCCGATCAGATTTCGGACGCGATCCTCGATTCAATCCTCGCAGAGGATCCCAAGGCACGCGTAGCGTGCGAGACCCTCGTCACCACCGGCCTGGCCGTCGTCGCTGGCGAAGTCACCACAACAGCAAATCCTGACATTCAAAAGCTGGTTCGCTCGACAATCGACAAGATCGGTTATAACGACGCGAATTTCGGCTTTGACTCAAAGACATGCTCAGTCATGAACGCCATCGGCAAGCAATCGCCTGACATCAGCCAGGGCGTCGACACGGGCGGCGCGGGCGATCAGGGCATGATGTTCGGATACGCCACGGACGAAACTCCGGAGCTGATGCCGCTCCCGATCGTCCTCGCCCACCAGCTTACGCGCAAGCTCTCTGAATACCGTCGCAGCAAGAATGGCGGCTGGGTGCGTCCCGATGGAAAGTCGCAGGTGAGCGTCGTTTATGAGGGTGGACTTCCGGTTTCAGTAGAGACAGTTGTGATCTCCACGCAGCACGACGAGAAGATTTCGCATCGCCGGATCAAGGACGAAATCCTTCGTAATGTGATCGAGCCGACAATCCCGAAGCAGTACCGCGGAAAGAAGCTCACAACGCACATCAACCCGACTGGGCGCTTTGTTGTTGGCGGACCGCAGGGTGATGCGGGACTCACTGGCCGGAAGATCATCGTCGACACCTATGGCGGCTGGGGCCGTCACGGTGGTGGCGCATTCAGCGGCAAGGACCCCTCGAAGGTTGACCGCTCCGCATGCTACGCTGCCCGTTGGGTGGCCAAGAACATCGTGGCCGCCAAGCTCGCGAAGCGCTGCGAGGTTCAGGTTGCCTACGCCATTGGCGTGGCGCGTCCCGTTTCAGTGATGGTGGATACGTTCGGAACCAACACGGTTCCCGAGTCGGCTATCATGAAGGCAGTCGAAAAGGTTTTCGACCTGACGCCGCGTGGGATCATTACCGCTCTGGATTTGCGGAAGCCGATCTTCCAGGAGACGGCCGCTTACGGCCACTTCGGGCGGACGCCGCGTTCCGGAAAGGTTGGGAAGATTCCGGTGACGTACTTCACTTGGGAACGCACGGATAAGGTGAAGGAGCTGAGGAAGGCGGCGGGGGCGAAGTAGGTCCGCTGCTGTTGATGCTGTTGATGTGTGGGACGGCCCTTCGGGGCCGTTTCTTTTTTTTGTGTGCTGAGCGGCGCTTAGCGCCGCGCTCCGTTGGAGCGTGGGTCAACTGAGAACTGCCTCGGCTCTTGGCTAACGGCTTTTTTGGCTGGTGGCGGCGGGCTTGAGCTTTTTTATGAGAGCATGGGTTTGTTTGCGGATCAGGGTGACCTGGGCCAGAAGAGACCGAAAATCCGGGTCTTTCATTGCTTTGATGTCGCGCGCAACGATTAAGTGATATTCGACTTCGTCCAGTGATGCGACTGCGTATCCCAGAAATCGGCGAAAATCCGGCTCGGTTCTCTGCGCCCGGCCCTCGACAATATTCGTCGGCACGGACATGGCAGCGCGGACCAATTGGTTCCGCAATGATACATGCGTGGCGCCACGCATCCTCCCAGATGCGCGATGCACATCCATCGCCATTGCGTGCGCGCGCTGCCAAATCTCCAATCGCTTGAAATCCGCCACACCCTAACCTGCGAGGCCATCGGCAATTCCCCGCATCCAAAGCCCGCCGCCAACAGCCAAAAAAGCCGTCAGCCAAGAGCCGAGGCAGTTCTAAGTTGACCCACGCTCCAACGGAGCGCGGCGCCACGCGCCGCAGGCCGCACCGAAGTACCCTGCCCACGTCCCCCACGTTACCTTCAAACGCATGGACTTCACCGAAGTTGAAGTAATGCGCCTCGGCCTCGACCGCTCCACCAACACCTACGTCGTCATCCTCCAGGAAAAGGACGGCGACCGGCTGCTGCCAATCTGGATTGGCCAACCGGAAGCCGAGTCCATTGTCATTGAAATGAACAACGTGAAGCGCGCCCGCCCGCTAACGCATGACCTCTGCAAGAGCCTCATTACCGGGCTCGGCGGCTCGCTGCAAAAAATTCAAATCACCAAGGTCGAGGACCGTACCTATTTCGCAGAGCTGCACATATCGAGCAGTGATCGCATAGTCCACGTCGATGCCCGGCCATCCGACAGTATAGCAATCGCCCTGCGCTGCGAAGCGCCGATATTTGCGCAGGACTCGCTTTTGAGCGCGCTCCTGCTCGAGGATACTGCCGAGCAGATCGAAAATGCGGAATCAGTTGCGGAGCCGAACGAAGAGATGAGCGCGGAGCAGTTACAGGAGTACCTCCAGAACCTGCGACCGGAAGATTTTGGTAAGTTCAGCATGTAAGCTCGCTCTGCTTCTGCTGGTGATGCAGGGCGGAGCCACCATCGATCCGGATACAATTAGAAACAGCGATCTCTTCGAGGGACCGCAGCGTGTTGACGGCCGCATCATCCGGCCGAGCGCGAAGGACATGGACCCAGTCAGCGATGTGTGGGTCACCCTGCACAGAGTGGGGTCGGACCAGGCAGCGCCGCTCGACTCAATGCGGGCACGCGCGAACGGCACCTATTCCTTCACCTACAAGCGAACTGGCGATCCCGACGCTATCTATTTTGTATCGGCTCAGTATGCGGGAATCGCGTATTTCACCCCTCCGCTTCACGAGAAGTATGAAAAGGGCGAGCATGGCGAGATCGTGGTGTTCGACACGACGTCACGGAACATCGACGTCGGCATTCGCGGGCATCATGTAATCATCTCATCCGCCGACGCAAACCAGATGCGTTCAGTCACCGAAGTCTTCGAGCTGGCAAACGACAGCGCGAGCACGCTTGTCGGATCGAATGGACTGAAGGGAACTCCCACATGGACGACGCATATTCCGTCGGAGGCAACCGGGTTTCGCGTTGGGCAGGGTGACGTTCCGGCCGCAGCGGTGACTGTTGCCAACGGAAAGGCGCAGGTTTTCGCGCCGCTGGCGCCTGGACTCCGGCAGTTGTCGTTCACGTACATGCTGCCGAGTGATGCATTCCCAATTAGTTACCCGCTCGACCGCGCCACTTCAGTCCTCGAGGTTCTACTTGAAGATCCTCAGGGAACCGTTGACGCGCCCAAGCTCAGGGAAGTGGATCCGGTTTCCATCGAGCGCCGACAGTTCCGGAGATTCCTCGCCGCCGAAATTCCTGCGGTTGGCGAGGTGGTTATCGATGTTCCGCGCGCCAGGACTTCGATGAATCGGACATATATAGTATTGCTCACGCTTGCCATCGGCGGAGCAATGCTGGCCGCGCTTGCGCGCGCCTTCCTGCGAAGATAGCTTCGATCTAAATAGTGCGGACGGGAGCCACGGAAACCGGTGAAATGCCGGTGCGGCCCCGCCACTGTAAGGGACATTAGACGCAGCACCGAAGTGCCACTGGTTGTTTCAACCGGGAAGGCGGTGATGCGGTTCCGAGCCAGGAGACGACTTTCGTCCGCGCCACACTCAGACCTCGGGGGAGGTTCTGCTGGCATTCCGCACATTTTCGTGGCGGAATTTCGGACATTCTCCCGTACCGGGAGGTGTCCGTTTTGATTTTCAGGCGTTTGGTTTTTCTTGTACTCTCAGCTGCCGCTTGCACTTCGCAAAAGGAAGTTGCGCGTCCCGTACTAGCCGACGATTTCGGTGATACTGTCCGAGTGGGTGCGATTCCGCAGCGGATCGTATCACTGAATCCAACGACGACTGAGCTTGTCTTCGCTCTCGGAGCGGGCGACAAACTCGTTGGTCGCACAACATGGGATCTCTTTCCGGCACAAGCCAAAAACGTTCCCGACCTTGGTCCCGGGATTCGCCCAAACATTGAAGCTGTTCTCGCAACACGCCCCGATCTCGTGCTTCTCTATGGCAGCAGCGACAATCGCGCTGCCGCTCAGAGGATTCGGGGGGCCGGCATCAACACTCTTTCGCTCAAGATCGACAGCATCGTTGAGTTCCAGCGGGCAGTCACTCTTCTCGGCGCTGTGCTGGGCGACACGGCGGTAGCGGCCACCGTGCGCGACAGCGTGACCAAGAGCCTGGATGCGGTTCGTGCGGCAACGGCTGGTCTCAAAAAGCCTGTCGTGTTCTGGCACATCTGGGACGCGCCGCCAATTACGATTGGCCGCGGAAGCTACATGAACGAGCTGACTGAAATTGCCGGGGGAACGAATGTCTACGCGGACATTTCCGCCCCATCTCCCACGGTGTCCATCGAAGACGTCGTGAAGCGCAATCCTGAATTCATGCTCGCCGGTCCCGAGGGTCTGGTGATGCTCCGGAAGAACCCTCGCTGGCAGCAGGTTCCGGCCGTGCGCGGGGGAAAAATTCTGGTACTGGACACGATGCTCGTCGCGCGCCCCGGTGTTCGACTGGGCGAAGCCGCGTGGTCACTCGCCCGACTAATCCACCCTGAGCTGAAGTGAAGAGTTCGCGCACAGGCATCTGGATTCTTGTGGCGATGAGTGTCGTCGCATTGATGCTCGCGGGCATCATTCTCGGCACGATTCCGATCCGTGCCTCGGATGCGCTCAAAGCACTCTTTGGGAACGGGGACTCCACAACAGTCGCGATTGTCCGCACACTCCGACTTCCGCGTGTGCTGATGGGGGTTCTTGTCGGGGCGGGCCTCGCCATGAGCGGAGCCGCGCTGCAGGGAACGCTGCGCAACCCGCTCGCCGAACCTTACCTGCTGGGAGTTTCGGGAGGTGCCGCTGTCGGCGCTGTTCTGGCATTTGCAGTTGGAGCGTCCGGGCCGGCGTTCGTGGCGATTGCTGCGTTCGTGGGGGCCACGACTGCGGTTCTCCTGGCACTTCTTGTTGCACGTGCGGCCCGCTCGGCGCGCGGAGATCCGCGTACACTGCTGATGGCCGGCGTGATAATTGGGGCGTTTGCAAACGCGGTCATCATGGTGCTGCTTGCCAACGCACCAGCCAATACGATTCGCGGCGCGCTATGGTGGATGATGGGCTCGCTTTCCGACGCAGATTGGCCGGCAATCCGGTGGCTCTTCCTCTACCTGATGATCGGGGGCGGTGCGCTGGTCGCATACGCCCGCGAGATCGATTTGCTGGCACTGGGCGAAGAAGCCGCCGCCGCGCTTGGAGTAAATGTGGATCGCTCGGCACAGCGTGTGTTCTTGCTTGCAGCACTCGTTGCAGCAGCAACGGTTGCTGCCGCTGGCTTGATTGGATTTGTGGGACTCATTGTTCCTCACATTGTCCGCGCGCTCGGCGTCACGCGTCACCGACCGCTCGTCCTTGGCTCTGCGCTTGTAGGTGCTGGGCTGGTCGTCGCCGCTGATATCGTGGCACGCACCCTTCGTCCTCCCGGCGAGCTTCCGCTCGGAGCAATTACGGCATTGCTTGGTGTTCCATTCTTTCTCGCACAGCTGAGAAAGATCACATGATCTCCTTCACGTCTGTTTCCGCGAGCTATCCGCAGACGCAAAGGCGGGCTGTCGACTCGGTCTCGTTCGATGCAGTGCCCGGCGAGGTCACGGCAGTGGTCGGGCCCAACGGAAGCGGGAAGAGCACACTGGTTCGCGCACTTCTACGTCGAATCGATCTGCTCGAAGGATCCATTGAGATAAACGGCAATGACATAGGGCGGATGACGCCAAATCAGATTGCGAGCGCCGTTGCAATCCTCCCGCAGCGCGAAGATCCAGTCTTTCCTCT
>JACDDZ010000373.1 GCA_013816695.1 Gemmatimonadaceae bacterium | reverse complement strand
ATACAGTCGAGGCGAATGAACAGCTCGGCTTCAAGCCCGACCTGCGTAACTACGGGATCGGTGCTCAAATACTTCTCGATCTCGGCCTCAAGGTCATTCGTCCACTCACTAACAACCCGCGCAAGCTTGTGGGTCTCGAAGGGTACGGACTCACAGTTGGCGACCGCGTATCCATCATCCCTGTAGTGACCTCTGAGAACGCGAGCTACCTCGATACAAAGCGGGACAAGCTCGGTCACCTGCTCGCATCCTGAATGGCGGAGCTGACTGGTAGTCCAAGAGGAGCGGGTCGTCGCGTGGCAGTGATTGCCAGCCGATTCAACGAAGAAGTGACACGTAAGCTTGTCGACGGCGCACTCGAGGGACTGGTGACCCACGGCGTTTCGTTCGAGGCGATCGATGTACTATGGGTCCCCGGTGCGTGGGAGCTGCCCGCCGCGGCGAGACGCGCATTCGGAAGCGCGAGCTACGACATGGTAGTCGCAGTCGGCGCAGTGATTCGCGGAGAAACGCCGCATTTTGACTTTGTTGCCGGGGAAGCGGCGCGCGGATTAGCCGATGCATCCACGGATGCGGATCTTCCAGTTGGTTTTGGCCTGCTGACCTGCGACACACTCGAGCAGGCGCTTGATCGCGCAGGTGGTGCGCATGGCAACAAGGGATGGGATGCAGCAGTTGCTGCCCTCGAGACAGCGGACCTGCTCGACCAGCTCGAGCCGTCCAACGATGAGTAAGACAGCAAGGGCGGACAATCCATCGCGCGAACAGCTTGGAGTTTTTCGCCGCGGCCGCGCGCGCGCGTTGCAGGCACTATATGCGTGGGACCTGAGATCGAATGAAGATCTCGCGCTGATTGCTGTCCGGGTCTGGGACGATCTGGCCGTTTCACCTGACGAGCGGAAATTCGCAAATCACCTGATGCGCAAGGTGATTTCCGACATGAAGAAACTCGATGCAGAGATCGGCGAGCTGACGACCAACTGGAGACTGGAACGCATTGGCGTAATCGAGCGATCGGTGCTCCGGCTCGGCGCCGCCGAGCTCGCCCAGGGTGACACGCCGCCCAAGGTTGCGATCCAGGAAGCTGTTCGACTCGCCGAGCGATTTGGTAGCGCGCAGAGCGCCCGCTTTGTGAATGGAATCCTGGATGCCTACGCGCGGCAGATCGGCGCTATCTGAGTGCGTCTGCTCATAGTCAACTGGCAGGACAGGGAAAATCCGCAATCAGGCGGCGCGGAGCTCCACCTGCATGAAGTGTTCGGGAGAATAGCGGCAAAAGGGCACAGCGTTGACCTTCTCTGCAGCGGATTCGCGAACGCACCCGCGCGGGTGAAACTGGACGGGATCCAGGTCTACCGGACGGGAGGCCGCTACTCTTTTCAGTTCGCTGCGAAAGCGTTCTATAAAAAGAATCTCAAAAGGAATCAGTATGACGTGATTGTTGAGGACCTCAACAAGATTCCTCTCTTTACGACACGCTGGAAAGCCGCCAATACCGTTGCGCTTGTACACCACCTCTTTGGATCAACGGCATTTCGCGAGGCTACTCCTCCTGTTGCCGCGCTCGTCTGGTTGTCGGAGAAGCCGATTGCACGGATGTATGGAAATACGCCGTTTCAGTCAGTCAGCGATAGCACTACGCAGGACCTGGTGCAGCGGGGAATCCCACGACAAAACATCCGGGTCATTTACAACGGCGTTGACACCAAGTCGCTGACTCCCGGTTTGGCTGAACGTTCGCCAACTCCGCTCTTTTCCTATCTCGGCCGCATCAAGAAGTACAAACGCATCGACCTGGTGATTAGCGCATTCGCCAAGGTGCAACTGCGGGACGCGCGGCTCGAAATTGCCGGCGCGGGCGACTACCGTCCTGCGCTCGAAAAGCTTGTGGACCGCCTCGGACTCGGTTCGCGAGTAAGATTTCTCGGGAGAATCAGCGAGGCGGAAAAGCTTGCGCTGCTTCGGCGCTCCTGGGCGACTGTGCTGGCCTCTCCCAAGGAAGGGTGGGGAATCAGCAATCTCGAGTCCGCCGCATGT
>JACDDZ010000062.1 GCA_013816695.1 Gemmatimonadaceae bacterium | reverse complement strand
CATTCAAGACGCAGTGGGAGCTTCTCGCCGCACTCGAGTCCTGGGGAATTCCCGTCGCGCCACATCGGAAGCGGTGTCACACGCTCAAGGAAGTTCACGCGTGGGCGCACAAGATTGAGCACAACATCCGCGGCAGCCTGAACTTCGCAATCGACGGCGGCGTGGTAAAGGTCGACTCGCTTCGGCTGCAGGAAGAGCTGGGAGTTGTTGGCGGCCGTGACCCTCGCTGGGCCATCGCACGAAAGTTTGCCCCTGACATCGCTGAAACGCAGCTGCTTCGAATTCGCGTAAATGTGGGGCGGACCGGCGCCGTAAATCCGTATGCTGAGCTCGAGCCCGTGGAAGTGGGCGGAGTAATTGTAAAGCTGGCGACCCTGCATAATGCCGACCTGGTAGCAAAGAAGGATCTGCGTGAAGGCGACTGGGTGCAGGTGAAACGCGCAGGCGAGGTGATCCCCCAGATCATCGCGCCGATCCCTGAGAAAACGGCGAATCGTGACAAGGTTCTCAAGCCATGGAAAATGCCAACCCACTGCCCCAGCTGTGGGACACCGCTCGAGCGCGAGGAAGGCGAGGCAGCAATTTACTGCCCGAACGTGCGCTGCCCCGGACGTCAGCTGGAAGGACTTGTCCACTTTGCCTCGCGCGAAGCAATGGACATTCGCGGACTGTCATATTCGCGAATTGCGCAACTCATCGACGCCAAACTCGTCACGGACCCCGGTGATCTTTACTGTCTCACTGTCGACCAGCTGCTCAAGCTCGACGGATTTGCGCAAAAGGGCGCGACTGGCCTCATAGCAGCGATTGAAACATCCAAGGCACAGCCGCTCTCCCGACTTCTTAACGCGCTTGGAGTCCGGCACGTGGGGACGATCGCCGCGCAGCTTCTTGCCCGTCATTTCGGAACGATGGACGCACTGCTGAAGGCGACAGCCCGGGACATTGGCGGCGTTCGTGGAATTGGAACCATCATCGCCGAGGGCGTGGCCGGCTATTTCAGAGACCCGTCGGCGCGCGCGCTGATTGGAAAGCTGAGCGAAAATGGATTGACTCTTGAAGAGCCGCGGCCCGCTGCGACGTTTGGGGAGCTGTCAGGGAAAACGGTAGTTGTCACCGGATCCCTGCCGACACTGACACGTACGAAAGCGACGGAATTGATCGAATCGGCCGGGGCCCGTGTGACCAGTTCTGTTTCCAAGTCCACAACATTTGTTGTGGCGGGGGCCGACCCCGGAAGTAAATTTGCAAAAGCAAAAGAGCTCGGCGTCGAAATCATCGACGAAGCAGAGTTATTGCGTCGCGTAGGTCGCGAATAATCAATGCGGAGTGACGTGGATCATTCAAGAAATCCGCACGAGGCAATGATTGGGCTGTCGACGCCCACACTGCACCGGTTGAGAGCTGCCGCCAACCGTGCACTTGGCGACTCCGCATTCACAGAATTGAGGGAAGCCGGATATGCCGGCGGCGCACCCGTGTTTCGCGCATTCCTCGAGTGGGCTGCGAGTGAAGGCGCCGAAAGCGTCGGTGACCTCGAGCTTGGCGAATTCTCCGACTTGATCGAGAAGTTCTTCGCAGCTGCCGGGTGGGGAACACTCAGGCTGAGACCGCTTGCCGACGTTCTGGCTGTGGTTGAAATTGACGACTGTTGGGAGGCCAAGGATTCACAGCGCTCCGAGGCGCCCACCTGCTCCATAACGACAGGGGCGCTTACAGGATTTCTGGAGCAGATTGCCGACTACCCAATGGCCGCCCTTGAGTACCGGTGCCTGTCATGCGGTGACGAAAGGTGCGAGTTCGTGGTTGGAAATCCGTTGGCCGTTCAGTTCGCCTACGAGCAGATTGCGGCGGGCAAGCCGATCGAAGCGATCTCCGCCGCCAAGTCTTAAATCTGGGTCTTTGCCGGGGATACTGCGCCGCAGAGGACGCAGGGGACACAGAGGTTGTCGCAGGGGTTTTTGGGGGAACTACAACGACAGATGTCTGTCGTAGCAGTTCCCCCTGATTTTTGTAGTTCCTCTGCGTAAACCCTCTGTGTCCTCTGTGTCCTCTGCGGCGCAGTCGACCGGGGAAACGACTTTCCACCGATGAAAACACCCTGAAAACCTTTGTAAAAGCACCCCCTGAGTGTTACTCTAGCGGTGTCCCCAACCCTATGGTTAAATCGCTAAAATGTCGTTCTGGAGCCGCTTCCGGGGATCATCAAAGAATGAAGTAAAACCGAAGCGTCTCGACTACCTAAGCGAGGCGCTCGCTTTGGAGCGTCAGGGCGATTATGACGCTGCGCTGACTTCCTATAGACTGGCGCTTCGCGACCAGCCCGCGAACTTCAAGGTTTTGCAGAACATGGCCATCGCCCACTCCAAGACTGGACAGATGGAGGAAGCTATCCGCTGCTATCGCCGGGCCCTTCAGGTAGAGCCGCGACTGTCGGGCGCACACTACGGCCTGGCCTTCCTGCTCCTCAAGCGGAATGAGGACATGGATGCCGCATACCATCTCGAGGCGTTTCTCATGAACCCGCCGGACGGCCAGGAATCGGAAAGATGGGTCCGGCATGCACGCAAGACTCTCGACGAAATCCGCACGACCGGCACCGCCGATCAGAGCGAAGTAATCAACGAAGACTTCGCCCAGGACGTCGAGTAGATGGGTGCAGTGCTGGCCGTAGTCAGCCAGAAAGGCGGAGTCGGCAAGACGACAACAGCAGTAAATCTCGCCGCCGCGTTTGCCCGGCGCGGTATGAAAACCCTGCTGCTCGACGTGGATCCGCAGGGCTCAGTCCGCTACGGAGTAGGACTGAATCAGGGTCACGAAATACACGGCTTTGCCGATTACCTGAATGGCGTCCGGACTCTTCGCGACATTATCCTTCCGACTGCATTCCCCTGGCTCCGGGTAATTCTTGCCGGCAGCGTGACAGACCAGGCCGATCACCAGATTTACCAGCAGCTCATTTCCGAGACTGACGTGCTGCCGGAACTACTGGCCATGGCACGCCAGCGTTGCGAAGTTGTTGTTGTAGACACTCCACCGGGTCTTGGCCCAATCACGACGCGCGTGCTGCGCGGAAGCCAGCATGTGGTAATTCCGCTGCAGTGCGAACCACTGGCACTGCAGACAACCCCACAGATTCTTCGCGCAATCCAGGACATCGTCCTGACGAATGAGGACCTTACGCTGGATGGAATTCTTCTCACGATGTACGAGCGCGGGAATCCGGCGAGCGAGCGAGTGGTTGATTACGTGAAGAAGCACCTGCCGGCAAACATTCTTTTTGACCAGCCGGTGCCCAGAACTTTCGCTGCGGCAGACGCGTTCGCCGCGGGCCAGCCTGTGGTGCTGAGGGATCCTGCGGACCCCGCAGCCCTGGCGTATGTGAACCTCGCCAACATTCTGGCCGAGCGGTTCGCGTGAAGTCAGTGGTCTGCGTCGCTTTCATCCTCCTGCTATGCGCTTGCACGGACATACCGTCGGGCGCGGGGGCTGTCGCGTCGATTCAGTTCGACTCGCTTCCCTCCCCATCGGTGGTGCTTGGGGACACTTTGCGCGACGAGTCAGGTAGAGTTGCTCCTCTGAGCGCACGAGCGTTTGCCTACGGGGCCAGGGAGATTATTGCACCTCCCTTTCGGTACTCCACACTCGACCGGGGGCTCACCATTGACAGCGTCACCGGTCGCGTCATCGGGGATTCCGTCAGGGCAACGCCGGCGCGCGTGATTGCCGCTGTTGCAGGACTGCAGGCGTTGCTGCCAATTCCTGTTGTGTTCAAGCCTGACACTGTTGTCATATCTGCCGGTCGCGACAGCCTCGCGTATTCGCTGACCGACAGCACCGTGAATATTTCCCCGTCGCTTTCGGTTGTGCTGCGGCATACGCTTACGCAACCGGACAGTCTGGTGCGCTCCTACCTCGTCAAATTTGCGATCACAAATCAGGCGGATACACTTGCCGCGCAGCTGGTCAACGATGCAGGCGGAGCATCTTCGCGTGACACGACAGATCTGTCAGGAACCGCATCGCGCAAACTCAGGATTCGGCCGACCCGGTTAAAGAGCATCACCGACTCGGTCGTGGTTAGCGCAAGTGTGACTTACCGCGGCGCACATGTTCGCGGCAGTCCCGCTCGCCTGGTACTCAAGGTGAAGCCCAAGTGACCGAACGTGAGCTGTACGCGCGCGGAGGCGAACGCCCCGAGCCCGGGACGCTGAACCATCTCTTTTTCGACGCCGTCGAGCAGTACGATCGACCTGACGCCATGCAGTACAGGAGCGGCGGCAAATACATCCCGATCTCGCACAAGGACCTCGCCACCCGCGTTCGGCACGCTGCGCGCGGATTTCGAAAGCTCGGCTTCGAGCGCGGCCAGCGGATCGCGATTCTCTCCGAGAACCGGCCCGAATGGGGAATGGCCGATCTCGCATGTCTCACCGCCGGGTTCGCAGATGTCCCGATCTATTCCAACCTGCCGGCCGATCAGATTGTCTACATCCTGCGCGACGCCGGATGCGTGGGGATATGTGTGTCGACTGCCACACAGGCGGCGAAGGTTGCGGAGATTCGCGGTCAGCTCCCCGCACTTCTCAAGGTCATCAGCTTCGATGAAAATGTTGCAGCTGCTGATCTTGCATTCAGTGAGCTGGTGCGCAGCGGCTCTGAGGGAGAAAGCAGTGCGGATGTCGAAGAGTACCGGAGAGAAGCCCTTGCCGTAGCCCCTGAAGATCTTGCGACCCTGATCTACACGTCGGGCACTACAGGCGAGCCGAAAGGCGTGATGCTTACGCACGACAACCTTTATTCCAACGTAGCTGCATGCCGTGAAAAGGTGCCGTTCGTCGGCAACGATGTAACGCTCAGCTTTCTTCCGCTATCGCACATATTCGAGCGAATGGGGGGTCACTACATGATGCTCGCGACCGGAACTTCAATCGCGTACGCCGAATCAATCGATGCGGTGCCGAAGAATCTTACCGAAGTTCGCCCGACCATCGTGCTATCAGTGCCGCGCCTATACGAAAAGATGTACGCGCGTGTGCTGGAGAGTGCACTTTCGGGCGGGGGACTCAAGAAGAGAATTTTTTTCTGGGGCCGGGATGTCGCAGGCAAGTGGGCGGACGTACGACTGGCTGGAGGAACTCCGCGCGGGCTTCTCGCAATGAAGTACGCAATCGCGCAGAAGCTGGTATTCAGCAAGCTGCAGGAGCGCACCGGTGGCAAGCTTCGGTTCTTTGTTTCAGGCGGCGCGCCACTGGCGCCGGAGATCAACAAGTTTTTCTACGCAGCCGGATTGACGATTCTGGAGGGCTATGGCCTAACGGAAACATCCCCGGTGATTGCAGTGAACACGCCTGATGAATTCCGGATTGGAAGCGTCGGCAAGCCCGTCCGTGGCGTGGAAGTAAAGATCATTCCTGAAAGTGGCGAGATCTGTACCCGTGGACCGCATGTGATGAAGGGTTATTTCAACAAACCCGAAGCGACCGCTGAAGCGATCGATAGCGAAGGCTGGTTCCACACGGGCGACATTGGTGTTCTGAGTGACGGATACCTCGCCATCACGGACCGACTGAAGGACATCATCGTGACTGCCGGCGGAAAAAACATTGCACCGCAACCGATCGAGAACAGGCTCAAGACGAACAAGTACGTGAGTCAGCCGGTCATGATCGGAGACAAGCGAAAGTACCCCGTAATGCTCATCGTGCCGAACTTCGACCACCTGGAGCGCTGGGCCGCCCGCAAGAACCTGCTTTACACCAGCAGGTCGCAGCTGATCTCGATGCCTGAGACGATTGCAAAGATGCAGCGTGAGATGGAGAAGGTGCTGTCAGGACTCGCTTCGTTCGAAATGCCCAAGAAGGTCGGACTCATCGAACACGAATTCAGCATCGACAAGGGCCAGATTTCCGCGAAGGAATCGGTGAAGCGACGCGTTATAGACCGAGACTACAAGGAGCTTATCGACTCCCTCTACGCAGCGGAATAAACTCACTCTTTTTCTGTGCAACCCAGTTGTTGTCGTCGCTGGCGAGCAGCAGAACTTCAACAGGAACGCGCACGCCGGTTCGCCCGATCAACCGTCCGCCTTCCCGCAAGACCTTCAGTGCAGATTTGAGAAGTTCCGGTGTTGAGCCAGCGTCGAGTGCGATGGCGTCAACCGACGAAGTAGCCAGCGGAATGACTCCTTCGCTCACCAGCGTGTATATCCGTTCAACGGGCATTCCTGGATTCGATCCATTGAGCATGAAGAGATGCGGTTGGGATACTTCGCTGAGTGCCGGCGCGAAGGCGGCCCACTGTCCGCACAACACCACGGTTCGCTCCACAGCCGAGAGATCCAGCATTGCTGCAAGCGCGGTCAGTTCGTCGGGGGAATGAGTTTCAGGAGTTCCCGATTGTACCTTGCTACTTATCGGCGAGAAGTAAACAATCCCGTCCTTCACCGGATAGCGGGCTTCGCACACAGGGCAGCCCAACTCACCCTCCCAGAAATCGCGGTCGCGCATTTCCACGAACTTTGCAACCAACCAGCTATCTTCGTGCTCCTGTGTGCACCGCAGCTTGTCGATTGCTTCGATGAACATCGATCGATTTAACTGTGTGAGAGTCGCAGCTCGTAGACGTTCACGTCGCGCGGCTGGGTGAGCGCGAACATCACTGCACTCACGACCGAATCCGCTTTCAGCATTCCGGAACGGTCGCGCGGGTCGCCGGGGGCGTCCACGGTTTCCCAGAGCGGTGTGTCAACGCCCGAGGGAGAAACAAGAGTGCTTCGGATGCCGCTGCCACGCAACTCCTCGCGCAGAACCTCGTGCATGGCGCGGAGACCGAACTTGGATGCTGAATACGCTGCGTTTCCGTCGAATATCTTCCGGTCGGCAACTGAGCCAATGCTTACAATGTCACCGCTCCCACGGATTCGCATCGCCGGAAGGAATGCGCGCATGAACCTGAAAGGCGCAACCAGGTTCGTGCCGAGCATCTTCTCGAAAAGCTGATCATCCGTCTCTTCCACAAGACTCATCTGGAAGATCCCCGCGTTGTTTACAAGTATGTCGGGCGATCCACCAAAAGCTTTCGCAATTGCGTTCGTGGCGCGGTCCACATCGGACCTGTTCGTGAGATCGCACTCGACAACGAATGACTCGTTGGCAATTTCGGTCGCAAGCCTGGCGAGATCATCCCGGGTGCGGGCAACAAGCGCAACGCGGGCACCCTCGCCGGCAAGAGCGAGCGCAATGCGCGAGCCTATTCCGCGCGACGCGCCAGTGACAATTGCTGTCTTTCCGGCGAACGCATCCGCCATCAGCTGCTATGCGCCAGGCGCAGGAATTCATCGCGCGTGCGCGGGTCCTCGCGGAATACTCCGAGCACTGCCGATGTAATTGTCCTGGAATTCTGTTTCTGCACGCCGCGCATCATCATGCAGAGGTGGTAAGCCTCGATGACGACGCCAACGCCGCGGGGCTTTAGCGCGTCGTTCAGAGCCGATGCAATCTGGTCGGTCAGTCGCTCCTGGACCTGGAGACGCTGCGCAAATACGTCCACAAGCCGCGGGATCTTGGAGAGCCCGACAATCTTTCCGTTCGGGATGTACGCGACATGCGCCTTCCCGAAGAATGGCAGCATGTGATGCTCGCAAAGAGAATAAACTTCTATGTCGCGCACCATGATCATGTTGTCGTGCGTCTCGGTAAACACACCGCCACCAATGGCGTCTTCCGCGGTCATGGTATAGCCCTGCGTCAGGGCGAGCAGCGACTTGGCCACGCGCGCTGGCGTCCGCAGCAGCCCTTCGCGGTTCGGGTCTTCCCCGATTTGCGCGAGCTGCTCCGCTATACTTTTCTCGAGAGCCTTAGCGTCCCGTGTATTCGACATAGTTATTCTCGGTTTCCCAGAGCACCAGCCTGATGAGCTTCGCAGGCTGGACTTTTGGTTCCAGGATTTTCCAGAAGGCGACGACGATATTCTCTGAAGTTGGAATGGTGCCCTTCATGAATTCGACATCAAGGTTGAAGTTCCTGTGGTCGACCAGCTCGACAACTTCCCGGTTGACGAGCTTTTTAAGGTCGCTCAGGTCCAGCACGTAGCCGGTCTTCAGGTCTATCTGACCCTCCACCGACACATCCAGTATATAGTTGTGTCCGTGCCAGTTCGGGTTGTTGCACTTGCCGAACAGGCGTTCATTTTCTGCGTCCGGCAGGTCGGGATTGAAGACGCGGTGGGCGGCGTTAAACCGCACCCGGCGGGTTACAGTGACTGTAGGCATGACAATGGAACATAAACAGGAAGCCCCGTCCCGGCAGTGCCGGAACGGAGCCCCAATGCTTGGAACGAAGAGCGTTTTTGAAGCCCCGTCGAAGTTTTGAGGTCCTCACCCCTGCTTTCGCCTTCCCCGCACTGGGGCATGACGTCCGCCTGATTTATCAGACCCTCTCGAGAGACTTATC
>JACDDZ010000372.1 GCA_013816695.1 Gemmatimonadaceae bacterium | reverse complement strand
CCGCGGTCGAGTCGATACTCCGCCGCGCGGCACAGTCACTTGGGGTTATCACGCAGGAACTGGGAATCGCACTCGGGCCCCGGCTGGACGACAGCACGCTCGAGCGTCTCGACCTGGTTCGCCTCTCATCAGATCGGCTTCTCGTCGCACTGGCCCTTCGCGGCGGCGCCGTCCGCACAATCTTCGTCGAAGCCCGTGGAGAGGTGGCCGACTCTGCACTTCACGAAGTCAGCCATGTCCTCAACGAACGGCTTTGCGGACTTTCCCTCCGCGAAATTCGCAGCACGCTCGGCAAGCGCCTCCGCGACATCGGTCCCAATCGCGACGCATCGGAACTGCTCAACATCTTCCTTGAGGAGGGTGCGCAGATTTTTGATGCCGCCATCCGGCCAGAGGAAGACAATATTCTGCTCGGCCAGGCGTCGGTGCTCGCTGAGCAACCGGAGTTTGCCAGCGTAGACAACATGCGTAAGCTCGTGACCCTGACGGAAAAGCGTCAGCAGCTCGCAGAACTCCTCCGCGACCGTGCTGGAACCACCGGACTTTCGATTACTATTGGTAATGAGCATCGTGACCCGAAGCTCGAGAATTTCACCGTCGTCACCGCGCAGTACAATGCGGGCCCGCTGACAGGTGTTATTGGAGTCATCGGGCCAACACGCATGCCATACGAGAAGGTTATTTCGCTGGTGACCCACACATCCCAGCTGCTCACTGATCTACTGGACTAACTGAAGTGGCTGATTTCTACGAAGTCCTCGGCGTCAGCCGAGACGCGAGCGATGATGAGATAAAGAAGTCGTACAGGAAACTGGCGATGACTTATCATCCGGACCGGAACAACGGCTCACGCGAGGCGGAAGAAAAATTCAAGGAGATCACCGAAGCGTACGATGTGCTTCGCGACGGTGACAAACGCGCTGCCTACGACCGGTATGGTGAGGCAGGATTGCGCGGCGCGGCTGGTGGTTTCCACCATGTCGATCTCTCCGAGGCGCTCAACATCTTCATGCGCGATCTCGGCGGCCTTGGCGGACTGGGCGACCTGTTCGGCGCGAGTCGTGGCGGCCAGCGCAGCGGACCGCGCGCGGGCTCCGACATTCGCATGACGATCCATCTCACGCTCGCAGAAGTCGCGACCGGCGTCGAAAAGACAATCAACGTCAAGCTCCTCAATCCCTGCGACAAGTGTGAAGCCAGCGGTGCCGAACCCGGCACGTCGGTCAATACATGTACGGTCTGCAATGGAGCAGGCGAAGTTCGACGCGCACAGCGCTCGTTCTTTGGCCAGGTAATCAGCGTTGCGCCATGCCCCACCTGTGCGGGCGAGGGAACCGTCATCGAATCGCCCTGCAAGAAGTGTCGTGGTGAAGGCCGCACTCGCGGTGACGAGGAAGTAGTGGTGCGCGTTCCAGCCGGTGTCGCAACCGGGCAGTACATGACCCTCCGCAGCGCCGGCAACATCGGGCCGCGCGGTGGACCGCGCGGCGACATCCAGGTTGTTTTCGAAGTCGAGGACGACCAACGGTTCGAGCGCGATGGTGAAGACCTCTACTGCGAAGTGCTGGTCACCTATCCGCAGCTTGTGCTGGGTGCAGATGTCGAAGTGCCAACCGTGAATGCCACCGTTTCGCTGCGAATTCCAGCGGAAACGCAGAGCGGGCAGGTGTTCCATCTCCGTGGACGCGGTCTCCCACGCGTGAATGCAGGTGGAGTCGGTGACCTGCACGTGCGCATCCAGCTCTGGACTCCCGACAAGCTTTCTCCGGAGGAGGAGACGATCATCAAGCGTCTCGCCGAGCTGCAGCCAAAACCGCCTGAGCACCAGTCGAAGGGATTCTGGGCGAAGGTGAAGGAGTCGCTGGGCGCGTGAGCTGGCGCGGGCTGCGTATCAAACCGTCTGCAGCCCACGATGAGATAGTTCAGGCGCTCTTTGACGCAGGCGCGATCGCAGTACAGGACGACGCGGGTGATGTCGTCACGCACTTTCCGCCCGACACAGACCTCGATTCCGTCTGCCGGAATATTTCCGCAGCGGATCCCC
>JACDDZ010000371.1 GCA_013816695.1 Gemmatimonadaceae bacterium | reverse complement strand
GGCCCGTGAATGTCTCGACCCGTGCGACATTCTCTGCGGCGTTCCTTCCTGACAGAATTGGATGATTGCCAAGCAGGCCGTTCTCACGTGAAAAGAGCAGCTGGCTGCGATCGCGGGAATTGAAAGCACCCGAGTTGGCCGCTTCTGTGAAGCCTCCTCCCATTTCGACCCCGAGCGCGGTCGAAAGTGTCGCTGCCGCCAAGCCGAATGGATGATGATCCGCAACGAGAAGCATGCTGCCACCTCTTTCAACCCAATTGCGGATGGCAATGATTTCATCCGGTGAGAATGCAGAGAGATGGCGGCGCTCGCGGGATTTCGTGGGAAGGTTCAAGCCGAACAGTTTGTAAGTCCTTCCTCCGGCTGCATTGACGCTCACGTATACAGCGCACTTGCCAAGAATAGTGCTGTCAACGTGGGCATCCTGCGAGATGACCTGATAGCCGTCCCTTTCCATGGTTGCTGCAAAAGGCCGATAAAGCCCTTCCGCCGTATGAGCATTGTTGTGACCGGCATCGATGCACACAGTCGGTCCGCTGCTGGTGTACGCAGGCACGTGATTCGGGGGAGCAAAATCAGGATCTGCCTTCTGTGCAGCACATGCGAGTTGAAGCACCAGGAAAAGCAGCGGGAAGGGCAGGCGTGTATGCGGCATTAACTGTCCGAGTGGGAGTTTTTGATATTCTCCCTCAGTGAGTCCGCGACCCCGTCCGGCGTTTACCCGCGAAATCCACCGGGGAGTAAACAGGCAGGCCGGACGCGGACTCTATTGGTTGAAGAGCTCACCGGATAATGTTCAATCAACAGGAGCAGCGTCTGACGGCGATAGTCAGTATGGAACAGGACGGGGCACTAATCGATTCGCTCGTAGAGCAGGTGCTCGCGGGTGATGAGCGCGCGTTTGTGCTGCTTGTCCGCCGGCTTCAACCGGCCGTGCACCGCTGGGCGCTTGGGTTTTCTCCCAATGCCGACGATGCTGACGACATTGTGCAGGAAGTATTTGTCACTCTCCTGGGAAAGCTGAAGCAATATCGCGGCGCGGGCTCGATGAACGCATGGCTGTACAGCATCACCCGTCGTGCCTCCTCACGCGCAAGGCGGAAGATTGCGCGACGTGCACGCCTCGCAGCGGGCTCACCGGAAATTCCAGATCGGCTTGTATACCAGACTGATCCCGGTGGCCGCGTCGATCGCGAGCGGCTCGGCGCCGTCATCCGGACTTTCTGGCAGGAGCTTCCCGAGCGCCAGCGGACGGTAATGGATCTGGTGGACCTGCAGGGCTACTCGCCGACAGAAGCCGCACAAATGCTCGAGCTGAATGCAGCAACATTGCGCGCCAATCTGTTCAAGGCGCGCGCATCGATGCGAAGCCGGCTGCTGTCGCAATTTCCACAGCTCGCAGAATGGAGGGACGCATCATGAACTGCGGAGAGGCAAGAGAGTCGCTACTTACCGCTGACCTCGCCTGCGGGGCGGGGCATGATCTGGTGACGATGCAGAACCCCGAGCTGGAGCTGCACATCGCCGGCTGCGAAGAATGCAATAAGGTGCGCTCGGCCCTGTGCGGATCGGAAAAGATTCTTTCCGAGTCGCTGTCTGCGATTCCCGTCAGAAATTCCGCTGAAGAGATTTCACGCGTTGCATATCAGGCGCGAAAGCGGCGGAGACTGGTCAACTGGCTATTCGTTCCTGGGGGCCTGATCGTTCTCGTGGTTGTCGCGATGCTCGCCTATGGCCGTGCCGCGCCGGTGATTCGCAACCTGACTGCTCCACCTCCGGCCCTGGAGGTGCAGACGTTCTCCCTGCAATGTCTATCGGCTGAGCAGGCTGCGAGCCTCATCCGTCCGTATTTGCCGCATCCAAGGAATCCAATGTGGCAGGCTGAAGACTTCGATGTGCGTCAAGCGGATGGAGGACTGATGGCCGTCACCGTTCGGGCTCCCAAAGAGGTCCTGCGGCAGATTCCCGAATTATTGAAGCGTTACGAAGCTGATCCGTCGGCGAGTTGCCAGTTGCCTGGCGGCAGGAAATAAGGCGCCGAGAG
>JACDDZ010000370.1 GCA_013816695.1 Gemmatimonadaceae bacterium | reverse complement strand
TCATCGAGCTCGGCAAAAAGGACTGGGAACTCGCGGCGTACCCTGTTGAAGATCACGCATTCGTGAGACCATCGTCATGGGCGGATGAGTACCGGAGAATCTTCGAGCTGTTCGAGAAGAATCTCCCGGAGAGAGTTCCGTTAAAGCTGAAGACGCCGTAGATGAAAACATTCCTTCTTCGGGTCGCCTCCATAGTTCGGCGTGTCATTGGCGCGCCGGACTATGAGCATTATCTCGCGCATTTCCATGCGAATCACCCTGGGAAGGCGCCCCTGTCGCGCCCGGAATTCATTCGTGAAGGATTGGCTGCACGGTATTCTCGGCCGGGCGCGCGATGCTGTTAGATCCTGGCGCTTCCACTGCCCACGCGCAACGGATGGTTTATTGGACAGGAGCGAAGGAGCGACGGACAGAATCTGAGGAAGCAACATCTCGGGCGACCGCACCCGCGCCTTGCGCCCGCCAGTAGTTAACAAGGAACAAGCAGTCCTCAGATTTTGTCCGTCGCTCAGTCGCTCCTGTCCGCAGTTGCGTTTCGACGCAAGGGAGTAAGAGTCGCCCGACAAATCCCATACAAGATGAAGTTTGCATTAAACCGCTGATTTGTCGTAAACAGATTCCCGGTTAGGTTCGTCTCACTGGTTGACCCCTTCAATCAAACATGACAATCCGCGAAACGATTTTCTGTATCACCGCCTTCGCCACAGTCGCATGCGATCGCGGGCGGGATTCGAAAACAGATGCTGCGGCCGGCTCCGTATCAATCGGTGCCCCGGCGCCGATGCCAGAAATGCGCGACGAAGCCATGAACGTGGACAGACCTTCAAAGTTTGCGGCCACCAGTGTCACCGACGCGAGCCAGGGCGCACCTCCGCCTGTATCGAACTCGTCGATATCGCCAGAAACCGCGACGCCGGCGATGATGATTCGCACGGGATACGCGACGCTCGAAGTATCGAAACTTGACCCGGCGATCGTGCAGGTACGAACGCTGGCTGCGAAGCTTGGTGGCTACGTCACGAATTCCTCCACAGCAGGCGGCCGTGATCAGGTGCGGGCAGCAATGCTGGAACTCCGCATTCCAGCGCAGCGCTACGACGAAGCCGTGAGCGCACTCGCGGAAATCGGTCGGGTGGAAACAACCCAGACAAGTGCACAGGATGTGGGCGAAGAATTTGTGGACCTCACTGCACGCGTTGAAAACCTCCGCAAGCTCGAGGCGCGGTTAATTGACTTGCTGGCCAACAGAACGGGGCGCCTACAGGACGTGCTGTCGGTTGAGCGCGAGCTTACTCGCGTGCGCACCGAGATCGACCAGATCGAAGGTCGGCTGCGCTACCTCAAGAACCGTGTCTCGCTGAGCACCCTGACTGTAAATCTCCACGAACCGCAGCCACTGATTGGGAATACTCCGGGAGAAAATCCTATCGGTGCGGCTGTGCGGCAGGCGTGGAGAAATTTCGTTGGGTTTTTTGCTTCGGTCATCGCGTCGCTCGGGATCCTGGTCCCTGTTGCCGGAATTGCTGCGATCGTCTGGTTCGTGGTGCGAAAGAAAATGAGGCAGCGTTCAAAAGGCGTGTAGCTACGCGTTAACCGGCCCCTTATGTATTGGCACAAAGAAGGTCAGCCCGACGGCCGCGAGGAGGGCGAGCGTTGCGCCAAACAAAAATGCGTTGTGCGCACCTGACCTGTCCCAGATCGCACCGAACATCAGGGAGGCGGGCAGCGCTCCAAGGCCAATCGCGAGATTGAACCACCCGAAAGCTGCACCTCGCCGGTCAGCGGGTACCACATCTGCGACAAGCGCTTTTTCAACGCCTTCGGTCATTCCGTAGAAAACTCCGTAGGCAGCAAAGAGCGCCCATGCATGCCAGCTCGCACTCGCCTGCGCGAAGCCGTAGTAAACCGCGGCATAGAGCAGCCATCCCCCGACAATCAGCGGCTTGCGTCCTACTCTGTCGGAGAGCGCACCACCGAGCACTCCAGTCGAAGACTTCACAAGGTTTAGAAAAGCCCAGACAATTGGCGCAAGCGCGATGCTGATCCC
>JACDDZ010000061.1 GCA_013816695.1 Gemmatimonadaceae bacterium | reverse complement strand
GCCGCATGCCTCGCCTCGACGGACACAATCTTTCCGGCAACGAGGAGATTGTTCAGGTCCTTGAGAAGTTTTCCGGAGCCGTTGTATGCGGAAACCCCGATGTCCTCGAACACCTTCGCTGTCTTGAGGATGCTCACTCTGTTTCCGAAATTCACCGAAGAGAAATCCACCGACAGGTTTGGAATTTTCGCCGTACCAAGAGCCGTTGCGAGAAAGTCACGATGAATGACTTCGTGGTTGCGGATGTCGGTGATCACAACCTGTTCACTGGCTGAGAGTTGTGACGACGCTATTCCGGCTACGACTTTGGAGTAGTACGCCGCTTCGAGTTGTTCGAGTGCGTAAGCGTAATTAAGGACGCCGGAATCCTTACTTAAATCGATAACCACCGCGTCGCTGGGTGGACCGGTGACGTCATCGCTGTTGCTGTCGTTGCTGCAAGCTGCGAGCATGGAAGGCAGGAAAACTGCCGTCCCACCGATGGCTGCGAGGCGCAGGAATTCGCGCCGTGTGGCATCCTGCCACAGCTCGCTTACGTGCGACAGTGTAATGCTGTTTTCATTCTTCATCGGGATTCCTCGGCTACAAAAATGATTGGGCAGTTGACGATGACTCCGGCCGCGTTGAGGCCGCCAAGCGAAGAGTTGCGCGGACCGCCAGGGGCTCCTGGTGTAAGAAATCGATCTGCGAGCAGGTCGATGATGTTCAGCGGGGCAATGACTTCACGCTTGTCGGTAGTGATGCGCGCCCGTACGCCGGCACTGATTGCGGCGTCCGTCCACTTCACCGGGTGCACGTCCCAGAGCGGGCTGTAAAGAGTCGCGTCGCAAAATGCGGCGGGGTTGCGTGAGTCCTGGCAACCGGCCTGTTCCTGAAAAATGTTGAGCGGGTCTCCTTCACCGATAGCTGCTGACCGAAGGCCCTGACGCTCAGGATTGTTTTTTCCCATCGGACCATTGATGATTGGGATGAGAGCCTCTCGGGCAGAGCGGAAGGGCTTGTCATCTCCCGGAGAGGGTGCGGCGTTCAAGTTGGGCGTAAAGGTGCCGCCCTCGAGCGCTGCGATGTCCTTGTCGCTGGCTTCAGTGCTGGAGTACAGAATTGCGAAGCCTTCGTAAAACCCGTGCACAAGCTTGAGGTGCACCTTCATGTTGATCGTATCCATCGTAATGACCTTATCATGCAGGCCAGTCTTGTTCGCTATGTGAGAGGCGTTGTAGACGGTTTTTCCGTCGTAGGTGACCAGTGGCGTATAGATCGCGTCCCCAACGGAGCCGGCAACCGTAGATGGGTCGAGCGGAAAAAGGTCCACTCCGGGGACGACTTTCTTGACGGGAGCGAAGTCAACATTCCCGGGAAAACGAAGCACGGGAAAATTGTTCGGGTTTGCCCGGCCTCCACTGGTCGTTGTCGCTGTTTGCACGGCCTTCGTGTTCATGGCGTGCACAAGCTTTGGTGTCCAGTTTACGCCGAGCCTGACCGACTCGTTAACGTTGTTGGACTCGGTGATTATGTAGTACACCGAGCTGCCATTGGTGTCCACGCCGCGGTAAAGCGGGAGGACCGCGTCGGCGTTGACAGTGTCAATGTTGGTTGCGCTGGCGAGTCGGTTTGGAAGTGACTGCCCTCGCGTTTCGTCAACCCCCGTCGAGTTGTTGTCGTTACAGGCTGCGACCGAAACGGCCAGCCCAGCCAGAAGAAATGAAATCACCCTTGTGTGCATCTGATCTCCCGTCCCACTGTGTGATCGGGCGAAATTCGTGCGGAGAGATGCCGCGCTTTATCGCCTGACTTGCGTGACCGTTCTCCACAAAGTCTGCGGAGAAAAAGTCGCGTTGTGTGCGGAGGGAGCGCATCTTTGGTGCCCAGTTTGTGCGCGGCTTTCGCAACAGTTACGCAGCGATTTTGAATCTGTTGTGATCTACGACCGTGACGACAATCGCCGAAGAGTTTTGTGCTGAGCTGCACGAGTCAGTCATCCTGACTGCGCAACAGTTATAGCTACCGATCCAAACTGGTGCAGTGATGCGCGCTGAGCACGGCGCGATAAATGCCCACAATCCAGTCGAAAATCATATTTTCAGGAGGGTGTCGCACATGAGTGTCCATTGCATTCCCCGTTTGGCAAGAGTTGCAATCGTGAGCTTGTCGCCGCTGTTGTTGTTCAGCAGTGCATGCGCAAACAGTTCCGCGGAGACTGTCCCCGGTGCCGCCGCAGCTTCGGATGGTCCGGCAGACCAGGGTCCAGGGTTCCCGCGACAGGATGGCGACGCGCGCGCGGGTCGCGATGCGTTCCGGTTCGAAACATTTGGGAATGAAGGGTTCTGGACTGATGCCGTCCGCCTTCCCGCCGGAGTCACTGCGGCAAAGGTGACCCCCATGAAGGCGCTCGAGCTCGGCCTCCAGATCGATGTGGATGCTCTCGATGAAGCTACTGTCCGTGCGCTCACCACTCAGCTGATGGCCGATCCCACCGGACGAACTTCAGCCCTGCTGAACGATCCCGCAGTAACGGGAAAACTCATCAGTGCGAATGCCGTCATTGGAATGCCGATCAAGGACACCAATGGCGACGGAGTGATGGATGCAAGCCGAGGCGACAAGGTTGGCGCAAGTTGCGCGCTCTGTCACACGATGACGGATGGATCGGCTTTCAAACATCCCAACGGAGGATCAATCGGGCGCCGTCTCGATGGCCTCGCGAATCATAGTCTGAATGTCGGGGCAATTTTTGCAACTGCCTCCAACTCCCGCGCTCTATATCCGATCCTCCAGCTTTCGCTCACCGCGAACAAGGGGAAAACACTCGGTCGCGCGACGAAAGGTCTCACCGAAAATTCCACCGAAGCCGAAGTCGATGCCTATCTCTCCAATCCCAAGTCCTACCCGGTTGGAATGTTCGATGATTCGTTCGATGGGAATGGCGATCCGATGCACAACACCCCTCTCTTTCGCCAGGATCTGGCCGCACCATACGGCAGCGAAGGGTTGATCGCGCGGCTCGATAATTTCAGCAACCTCGTATACACATCGCTTTTCGACCTCACCAATCTTACAACGCCCGGCGGTCGCGCTTTCCTGCATAAGCTTGGTGGCGCCGCCGGCGACGAGATCGCGGACGATTATGTAAAGGTCCTCGCTGCAACTGGGGTGAGCGGATATCCGTTCGTCAGGACCGCTCCGCACCCCAAGCCCGGCACCGAGGATGCTCCCGTTGGTCTGCGTGTTTCGGAGGCGACATTGATCAACCTGAACGCGTATCTTGCGTCGCTTCAGGCGCCCTCGGGTGCGAGCGTCAGCGCGCGCATGGCCAGCAACGGGCGTGAGACATTCCGCACTGCCGGATGCACTACCTGCCACAACGTTAGCCAGGGCAGACCTGTGCCAGGATTCATAGTTCCCATGAACAGGATTTTCCCAGGCGACAATCCTGTCGTGCTCGCGCAACGCACTCCGCCCCTCAATCCGGTATTGAATACCGTCGAATCTATTTTTGACGACAAGATGGCAGTGGTTAACGCAAGTGGGCGCGGGGACATTCGCGGTACCGCATTGCCCTTGTTGTTGGATCTCGCAAGAAAGCCGGTGTTCCTTCATGACAACTCGGTTCCAAGCATAGACAACTTGCTAGACCCGGTACGCGGACGTTCAGCGCCGCATCCGTTCTACCTGGCCAACTCCACACGGCGTGCGGAAATGGTCGAATACCTCCGAAGTCTCGATACGAAGAAATAGATCCGGCAGGGCACTCAAACGGCCTGTCGCATGTTTGTGCGATCAGGCCGTTTGCTCGCCCGGATATCCATCTGGCTCAGCATTTCGGGGAACTATCCGGGCTCCTCGGCACTTCCGTAAATAGAAGGCAGCGGGAAAGCGGGACCGGCAAGTGGGCCTGACAGACCGCTTCACATAGCCGAGGTCGATATGCCAAATAAATTCAGGGGACTTACTTCAATTGCAATTGCGGTCGGCGTGACAAGTCTGGGCGCCGCTGTCATAAATCGTTCGCGCGCCGCGGAGACTCAGGAACTTCCCGCGTCTGCGGCCCAGACTTCGATCCAGCAGTCTGCAAGCAAGAGCACACAATCGCCAGCGAGGATATTCGTGAAACCAAGTGATGACGAGCTGAAAAAAAAGCTCACGGACATTCAGTACGAAGTGACTCAGCACGAAGGAACCGAACGGCCATTCCAGAATGAGTACTGGGACAACCACGAAGACGGTATTTACGTTGACGTCGTCTCGGGTGAGCCGCTTTTCAGCTCAAAGGACAAGTTCGAGTCGAGAACTGGATGGCCCAGCTTTACCCGTCCGCTTGAGCCCGAAAATGTTCGAACTAAATCAGACCGTAAACTATTATTCGAGCGAAACGAAATCCGGTCGACGCTGGCAGATTCGCACCTCGGTCACGTATTCAAGGATGGACCTGCTCCGACGGGACTTCGGTACTGCATGAATTCCGCGGCGATGCGCTTCGTCCCCGTGAACCGGCTCGAGGCGGAAGGTTACGGGCAGTATCTCGCACTATTCGGAAGCGGTGGTGAGAAGAAGGTGAACTAGCCTTCAGCGCACCATGGTCGCCTCGGCCAGAAGTTTTGCAACCACCTTATCCTGTTCCTCGTAGCGGCCTTCTCCGAAATGGTGAAAGCGAATCTTTCCATTCGCGTCGGCATAATACGCTGCGGGCCAATATTGATTGTGGTACGCTTTCCAGATCTTGTAGTCGTTGTCAATTACTACCGGGTAAGTGATCCCCAGACGCTTCACCTGTTCCCTCACGTTCGCAACTACGCGTTCGTGGGGAACCTCGGGGGTATGGACTCCGATGACCACCAGACCCTTGTCACGATACTTGGCCTCCAGCGCCTTCACGTGCGGTAAGGCGTTGAGGCAGTTATAGCACGCAAACGTCCAGAACTCGACGAGAACCACTTTGCCCTTCAGCGCGGCAGGAGTGAGAGGCGCAGAGTTAATCCACTCGGTAGCACCGTCGAAGTTTTGGAGCGTTCCTTCACCAGTGTTCAGATTGACAGCATTGTCGATAGCCGCGAATTCTTCAAGCGACATGCTGCCCTCCGGAGTCGATGCCGAGCCAGGTGCCAGCCGATCGACCAGCCGACTTTCCGCACTGGCAGTATTCACGATTGTCGCCTTGGCGAAGAGTGCGCTGTCCCACCCAAACGCAAGTGCAACGACTGTCGCAATTGTCGCAATACCCAGTCCACGCCGAATCATTCGTTCGGCAGCACCAGCATTCCGGATAGCTTTCATAACTCTCCCTCCAACGTTGAGTAAAAGTCCGAGTGACATAGCAGCTCCCAGTGCAAAGGTGAAATACAGCCCAGCGGAGTGAACACCGCCGGTTTTCGCGGCGCCGGCGATGAGAAGACCGAGAATCGGTCCGGCACACGGTGCCCACAGAAGACCCACGGCCAATCCAATGACGAGATTTCTCGCCGGCGTCGCTTCGCCGGTGTTTTGCGCAAGCAGGGCCGCTCCGGCTCTCGTAAAGGGTCGTGTAACTACCTCAGCAACCCGTGACGACAATAGGCTCAATCCCACGATACCCATGAACATCAGCGCGAGGATGCGTCCAAGCTCACTGGCAACAAGCACCCAGTGAGCAGCGGCCGTGCCGATGATGGCCGCGAAGGTGAAGGCGATAGCAATTCCCAGAAGCAGCGGAACCGCCTCCCTCACAACGGGCCGGCCGGCTCGCGAAAAAATCAGCGGGATGACCGGTAGAATGCATGGACTTGCAATGGTGAGAACGCCGCCTGCAAATGCGAGAAGGAAGAGCGCCGCCGTCATGGCGTCGGCCCGGACAAACTGGCGGCCGACAATGCACCGATTACTCTCAAACGGAGAGCCGCGTACTCATCTACAGGGGGCTTTGCCTCGCGGACAGCTTCCAAAAATGCCTGCGCGAAAGCGAAATGCGAGCTGCAATCACTGCATTCCTCCAGGTGCGCGATAATCCGCGCCTTTTCGCTTTCCGGAAGTGCACCATCGAGAAAGGGCCACAGTCGTCGAACTACTGCTTCACATTCAGCGCGGTTCTGCATTTTCACTATTTAGGCGTTGGGGACGAAGTCATGCGATCGGCAAGACCTGCGTCGACTGCGTAAGCGAGTAAGGATTCCTGAAGCTTTCTGCGGCCGCGGTACAGTCGTGAGCGCACGGTACCTACCGGAATTTCCAGCATGCCGGCGATTTCTTCATACGTGAACCCCTCCATGTCGGAAAGTATCAAGACGTCGCGGAAAAGTGGATTCAGCTCGGCGATGGCGGACATAATTGCCGGACCAAGATCGATTTGGTCGAACATGCCCGCGACGCCAGCGGTGAGAGCATTTTCATGAATCTGGGCAGACGCAAGCGATTCGAGCTCATCGCTTTCGGTAGGCTCCATCCGCCGTTGGCGCCCGCGGGCTTCGTAAAACGCGTGCCGGCAAATGGTGGAAAGCCAGCGTTTGCAATCCGTGCCCTGCTCGAAGGTTCGCCAGTGCTTGAGCGCACGGAGATATGTTTCCTGTACAAGGTCATCGGCGTCGGACTGATCTCCGCTAAGAGCAAATGCTACCCGCGCGACCGACGTAAGATGCGGTAACGCGACAGCCACGAAATCGGCGTCTATCAGTTCAGGCTCTGGAGAAGGTGTTGTGTTAACACTATCGTTGGGTACAAGAGAATGAGCAATTCGGAATATTCAGATTCGGGCCAGTCGATACTCATTATGAAGTGGCAGGGGGCCGAATTAGTTCCCTCATGGATAAGAAATCCTCGATGACATCAATGCCGTCACGTGAAGCACTGCAGCGACTCCGCGACGGAAACGTGCGCTTCGCGTCCAGTGCGCGTGATTCGGAATTATTCCTCACCCATACGCGGCGGGCTGAGGTGGCGGCCCGGCAGGAGCCGTTTGCCATCATCCTCGGATGTTCGGACTCACGCGTCCCCGCAGAGATAATCTTCGACCAGGGTCTCGGCGACCTGTTCGTGATTCGCGTCGCGGGCAACATCGTAGCGCCGTCACAGGTGGGAAGCGTTGAGTTCGCGGCCGAGCGGTATCATACGCCGCTGGTTGTCGTGGTGGGACATTCTCAGTGCGGTGCCATCCTCGCAACTCTCGAGGAAATGCGACGGCCGGACGAAAAGCAGTCTCCCAACCTGAGAGCCATCGTGGACAGGGTAAAACCGTCAATCAGGCATCTCGTTGACCTGAGTCGGGATGTGGATTCGGACGAGGTGGTTCACCAGGCGGTGCGGGCGAACATTGGTGCGTCGGTTGATCACTTGCGGCACGGGTCCCAGGTTCTGGAACAGCTGGTTCAGAACAACGGTCTCTTGATTGTAGGGGCCGAATACTCCCTCGAGACGGGAGTCGTAGAGTTCTTCGAGGGAGTTTAGCGGCTTATTCCTTCAGGTCGCAGTTCACCATCCAGGGAATACCGAAGCGGTCGCGCAGCATCCCGAACCGTTTTGCCCAGAACGTTTCCTCCAGCGGCATGTGAATCGCGCCGTCCTTTGCCAGTTCTCCAAAAATGCGCTCTGCCTTTTCAGTGTCGTCGAGCTGAAGTGACAAGTAAAAGCCTTCCTGTGCCTTGAAGTACTCCGGGGGACTATCCGAAGCCATTATTACAGATTCCCCAACCTGCAGACGGGCATGCAGGATCTTCTCCTTCCACGCAGCGGGAGTTTTCGCGTCCATCGGCGAGCCTGCGTGGGTCTGGAGCATGATGATCTTCGCCCCAAAGCACCGCTCGTAAAATTCCAGCGCTTCACGACAGTTGCCATTGAAATTGATGTACGCATTTACCTGCATCAATTGGCCTCCGTGTCGGGCATTTGGTTTGGGCACTTTTTCATCCTGGCTTTTACTATCATGAAACGCATCGTTAAGCTCCTTGGGGATTACACGCGCTTTCGCGCAATGACTGAGTCCAGGCTCCATGGTCCAGGTCCGGCGAGCATGAGGTACAGGAACAGGAAGCAGTAGAGAATTGCAGGCTGCCCGTTGTTGAGGGTAGGAAAGAAACCATTGGGCGCGTGATACTTGAAATAGGCATAAGCCATTTCGCCTGCGAGAATGAAAGCCACCGGGCGAGTGAGCAGACCCAGGACTATGAGCGAGCCTCCGAATACTTCCAGGATCCCCGAGATGCCGATCTCGGACATCAGCCTGAGGGGTGGCATGGGGACCGGAGCAGGCGGGTAACCGAACAGCTTCATGGTTCCGACAGTGATAAATATCGTGCCCGCCACAATGCGTATCAGGCTTAGCATGCGGCCGGGCCACGGGGCAGGGGCTGGTTCGAAAATCATCATGCTCCATCGGAGAAAGATCGGCGCGCCTGTTTGAAATCTAAGCATCAACCAGCGTTCCAGGGCAGCGCCCCTTAAGCACATTGGCGCCTGAGGTTACACGGAGAGGCCCCGGCAGCCATTTTTCAGGCAACCTCAACCAGACAGCACATGAAAAAGGACGTGATGGTAATGGTTGGAACAATGAAGGGCGCATTTGTCTTTCGATCCGACAG
>JACDDZ010000060.1 GCA_013816695.1 Gemmatimonadaceae bacterium | reverse complement strand
CGGGCTAAATCCCGCGAACGCCGCGCGGAACTTTGTAAAACTGCGGGTGGCGGTATGCTTTGTCTGAAGCCGGGTCGAAAAAAGGGCCGACGTCTTCGGGCGTCGATGCAGTGATCGCTTCGGATGGAACGACCCAGAGGTTCACAGCTTCGTTGCGCCGCGCGTAGACATCGCGCGCATTCTGGAGCGCCATTTCCGGATCGGGGGCGTGCACGCTGCCCGCATGCTCGAAAGGTGCGCCCTTGTCAGCCTGTGTAAAAACTTCCCAGAGCGGCCACTGGGTATCGCCATTGTGATTTGCGGCCGCAGGATCAGGAGCGCGAGAAGTCATTGTCCGTGTCAGGCTGCCGCTGACTGCGATTTCTGCCGCTGCTTTTCGGCGTATGCAGCCGCTGCGTCGCGGACCCACTTGCCATTTTCATGCGCATCGCGACGGGCCTGCAGCCGCTCCCGATTGCACGGACCATTACCACGCACAACGGCCCAGAACTCGTCCCAATCGATCTCGCCGAACTCCCAATGTTCGGTTGTCTCGTTGAACTTGAGATTCGGGTCGGGAAGCGTGAGGTCAACAGCCCGCGCCTGCGGCACTGTGAGATCTATGAAGCGCTGCCGGAGCTCGTCGTTCGTCTTGCGCTTCACGCGCCAGCGAATGAGTTCTGCTGTGTTTGGAGAATCCTTGTCGCTGGGTCCGAGCATCATCAGCGAAGGCCACCACCACCGGTTCACGGCATCCTGAATCATCGCGCGCTGGGCCGGCGTGCCGCGGGCGAGCGTTGCGACAATCTCATATCCCTGTCGCTTGTGAAAATTCTCTTCCTTGCAGATCCGGATCATCGCACGGGCATACGGTCCGTACGAAGCCTTTGCGAGCACTGTCTGATTCACGATTGCGGCACCGTCAACAAACCAGCCGATGACGCCCATATCCGCCCACGACAAAGTCGGATAGTTGAAGATGCTGGAATACTTGGCTTTTCCCGAGAGCAGCTGATCTACAAGCTCCGCGCGGTCCACACCAAGAGTCTCGGCTCCGCAGTAGATATAAAGTCCGTGTCCGGCCTCGTCCTGCACTTTGGCGATAAGCGACATCTTTCGCTTGAGGCTGGGCGCGCGCGTGATCCAGTTTCCTTCGGGGAGCATGCCGACGATCTCGGAATGAGCATGCTGTGACATCATCCGAATGAGCTGGTGGCGGTACTTCTCGGGCATCCAGTCCTTGGGCTCGATGGATTCACCGCGCGCAATTCGCGCCTCGAACTCGGTATTCCTGTCTGCGTCTGGCAGATCGGGCGACGTTGTCTGCATACATCTAAACGTATGCGAATTCCGCTCCAAAAGTTAGGAGAAGTAGCCGCTGGCGCAGGCAAAAACTAACATTATGTCATGACAGAATCAGGCAAAGTTGAAACGGAAGTCGCTGACGGAATCGCGACAATCACCTTTTCTCATCCAAAGAGCAATTCACTTCCCGCCGCGGTGCTCCAGGCGCTTGCCGACTCGGTACGCGCCGCGGGAAAGAATGATGACGCAAGGGTGATCGTGCTGCGAAGCACCGGCGAAGGGGCATTCTGCGCCGGCGCGTCATTCTCGGAGCTACAGCGCGTTACGACACCGGAGGAAGGGCAAACTTTCTTTTCAGGTTTTGGGAGCCTCATTCTCGCCATGATTCGAGCTCCGAAGTTCGTAATTGCACGGGTGCAGGGAAAAACCGTAGGGGGCGGGGCGGGAATCGTTGCTGCATCGGATTATGCCATTGCAACACGTGCGGCATCAGTTCGGTTGAGCGAACTTGCCGTCGGAATTGGTCCATTCATTATCGGTCCCGTGATCGAGAAAAAAGTTGGACTGGCAGCATTCAGTGCGATGGCCGTTGACGCAGACTGGCGTGATTCCGTCTGGGCTGAGCGGCACGGATTGTTTGCAGAGCTGACCGAGGATATTCCTCAGCTCGATGTCCGGGTCGCCGCGAGGGCGAAAACACTGGCTGCGAGCAATCCTGAAGCGATGGCGCGGCTCAAGGAGATTTTTTGGGCGGGGACTGAGTCGTGGAACGAACTCCTCAAAGTACGGGCGGCGACAAGCGGCAAGCTTGTGCTCTCGGATTTTACGAGGACGGCAATAAAATCAAGGGGTTAGAGAGAGGGTGTTTGGCCGCAGGCTTGCTATGAAATTAGGGTTCACCCACAGCCGTGATCAATGCCAAGCAGTAGCGAAAGGGCAAACTGGTACCGCGTCCTCGCAGAGTCCGCCCCTGACTCCATCATCACGATGGACTCGGATAGCGTAATCCTGTCGGTCAATCCGGCTACTGAACGCATTTTTGGATATAAGCCAGCGGAGCTCATCGGGAAGAAGATGGAAATCCTCATGCCCGAGCGCATGCGGAAACGCCATAACGATGGCGTCGCGCGATACCTCCGCACAAATGAGCGGCACCTTGACTGGTCGTCGGTTTCGGTGCCGGGACTTACAAAGAGCGGAGTCGAGATTCCCCTCGAAATTTCCTTCGGGGAATTCGCCCAGGGGGGAACCCGTGTGTTCTCAGGGTTCATGAGGGATGTTTCCGAACGCCGGCGCCAGGAAGAGTTGCTGAGGGACGCTGCTGCCGCGCTTGAAGCACACTCAGAAGAGCTTCGCGCCCAGACCATCGCGCTCGAAGCCACCCAGCAGGAGCTGGAAGCCACATATGCAGCAGAGCGACAGGCTCGAGCGGAAGCCGAAGAAGCAAACGAGGCGAAGTCGCGATTTTTGGCAACGATGAGCCACGAACTCCGTACGCCCCTGAATGCCATTGGTGGATACGCGGAACTGATTATGGATGGCATCCGGGGGCCGGTGTCAGATGAGCAAGTGCACGATCTTGAGAGAATTCAGCGCAGCCAGCGCCACCTGCTCTCGCTGATCAATGACATTCTCAATTTTGCAAAGATCGAAGCCGGAAAGGTTGACTTCAACTGTCGTGACATCTCAATGCACGACACCCTTTCGTCTCTGGAGGAACTGGTTGCACCACAGCTGCGTGAGAAAAAGCTGATCTACAACTACCACTGCTGTGATCCCTCATTCACTGCGTGGGCGGACCCCGACAAGGTTCAACAGATATTGCTCAACCTTCTTTCCAACGCCACGAAGTTTACCCCCAATGATGGCCACATCACCGTCCAGTGCGGGGCGACAACGAAGGAGATGACTGTCGAAGTCACGGACACGGGGCCCGGGATCGCCGAGTCACGCGTTGAGGCCATCTTTGAGCCATTTGTCCAGCTCGATCGCATGCATCGCAGCAAACACGAGGGTACCGGGCTCGGACTCTCGATCAGCCGCGATCTTGCACGCGCCATGGACGGCGACCTGAGGGTGATTTCTTCGCCGGGGCATGGCTCTACTTTTTTACTTAGCCTTCCGCGTTCCAAACCGGACAAGACTCCCTAGGGGCCGCCCGCAAGCACAGTGTTAACCGCTTCCGTGAACCCCTCTGCAGTGAAAGGCTTCTGGATAAAAGCAAATCCCGGCTGCAGTCCCCATCGCTGAATATCGTCGTCAGTGTATCCGGACATGTACAGAACTCGAATGCCCGGAGACTTTACCGTCAACTGCTCAACCAACTCCGGGCCGCGAATACCCGGCATCAGCACATCAGTCACAAGCAAGTCGATTTCACCATCGTGCGCCGCGGCTACCCGCAGGGCGTCGGCACCATGTTCGGCTTCGATAACCCGAAATCCACTTCGCGAGAGGATACGGCGCGTCACGCGACGCATGGATTCGTCATCATCAACGAGGAGAACGGTTTGGCCGGTCGGCTTCGGCGCCGCTACCTGACCGCCGATGCCTTCACCCATTCGAACGCCCTGGGCAGCGTCCAGGACGCGATGACGCTCGGTCGCATCATTAAGGTAAATAGCCAGCCCGTCGGTAACCGGTACCGCATCAACATCAAACCAGCGGGCAGTGGGTGCGTAGTGGAACTCGAAAGGAATGCGTTTTCCTTCCGTGAATGCCCTGGTAATCTGAGTCTCGAATGCCGATGCCTGCAGGGCAGGGAAGGTGTCCCAGATAGACCTGTCCGTTATTTCGCTGACATTTACGCCGGTGAACTGCTCGGTAGCGGAATTGGCGTACTTACAGTTGAAATCGGCGTCGAGGACGATGATCGCCAGCGGCGCTACCTCCAATACCCCCATCGCGCTGTCGCCCGAAATCTTCTTACCCATAAGCGGTATATACCTGGTGAGTGTACGGTCGTGACATCCTACACGCATACCCCTTACCACAGAACCGTAAACAGGGTTTCACCTGCCTACAACAATGTAGACACCAAAAGCGTACAGGGCGTTGGAAGCGTCCCGGTTGCCCCGGCCCCCGAGCACCCTATTTTCAAGATTCTCACGTTTCAATCCTCCACCCAAAAGGCATGCGATCTCTCCGTCTAGTCTTGTTTTTCAGCGCGTTCTGCACATTGGCGACAAGCGCATCAGCCCAGCTCAGCGCACCACTCGATTCCTCCGCGCTCGCAGCGTTCCGCTGGCGCCAGATCGGCCCGGCGGTGATGTCCGGACGCATCACGGATGTCGAAGCCGTTCCAACAAATTCGAAGATTGTTTACGTAGTTGCCGCCACGGGAGGAGTCTGGAAGTCGGTGAATCACGGGACGACATTCACCCCGATTTTCGACAAGGAGCGAGTCGCGTCACTTGGTGACCTCGCTATCGCTCCATCGAATCCGGACATTCTGTATCTCGGAACAGGCGAAGAAGATTCCCGGAATTCCATATCGCCCGGCGGTGGTGTGTACAAGTCGACCGATGCGGGCCGCACCTGGAAGCTCGTGGGACTTGAAGCGACGCAGCACATTGGGCGAATCGTTGTGCATCCAACCGATCCGAACACAGCCTATGTCGCGGCACTCGGAAAAGCGTGGGGAAGGAATCCGGAGCGCGGTCTGTACAAGACCACCGACGGCGGCACGACCTGGAAGCTGGTGAAATTCATCAGCGCCGAAGCTGGCTTCGTGGATCTCGCGATGGACCCGACTACTCCTGACATTCTCTTCGCATCGAGCTGGAACAGGCTGCGCACGCCATACAATCTCACAAGCGGCGGACCGGGAAGCGGATTATGGAAGAGCACTGACGCCGGGAACACCTGGGCGGAAATTTCAGGAAGCGGATTCCCGACAACGATGAAGGGCAGAATCGGGATCGCGATCGCACGCTCGAACCCGAAATACATCTACACTTGGGTCGAAGCCGACACACTCCCGAATCCGCTGAAGAAGGGACAGAAGGTAGACACAGCGAAGGCTCAGCGTCTCAACAGCGGCATTTATCGGTCGACCGACGGCGGATCCAACTGGACCTTGATGCGCCGGAACGAACAGAGCAACTCGCGCCAGAACTACAGCGAAGCACGTCCATTCTACTATTCGCAGATCCGGGTCGATCCAAAAAATCCGGAGCGCATCTACTGGATGTCGTCTGTATTCCACTTCTCCGATGATGGCGGGAAGACAGATCGGCGCGGCGCACTTTCGCTGCACACCGACTGGCACGCGATGTGGATTGACCCGAACGATCCGGACCACTTCATAGTTGGTGAGGATGGCGGAATTGGAATCACCTGGGATAAGGGCGGCACCTACAATTTTCCGGCATTGATGCCGCTCGGTCAGTTCTACGCAGTGAGCTTTGACATGCAGAAGCTGTATCGTGTCTGCGGCGGGCTCCAGGACAATGGCACATGGTGCGGACCGACAAGAACCAGGAACGCTCTGGGCATCCAGAACTCGGACTGGTTCAACGTGGGCGGCGGCGATGGGTTCTATACGGCCATCGATCCGAACGATCCGAACATTATTTACACCGAGTCTCAGGGTGGCAATGCTTCGCGGCTGGACATCGTAAACGGCACTCGCACACCGATAATGCGGGGCAACGATCTGCGGGGAAACTACGAGGATTCGCTAATCGTAGCCCGGGGCGACACAACCCAGCCGGAATCTCCTTCGATAACACGTACCCTCCAGGACCTTCGGAGACGCGCGGCCGCTGACACGGCACGGCGTTATCGCTTCAACTGGTCTGCTCCATTCTTCCTGTCGCCATTTTCGCCGAGCACAGTCTACATGGCCGGCAACCAGGTGCTCAAATCTGTTGATCGTGGCGACAACTTTTATCCAATCTCGCCCGACCTGAGTGCGAAGGACGCTTTCCGGCTGAAAGCCAGCACTGACTTGACCGGTGGAATCACCAGAGACGCAACGGGCGCCGAGACGCACGGAACGATTACAACGTTGGCGGAGTCGCCGATTCGTCCTGGAATCCTGTTTGCGGGAACTGACGATGGAAATGTCTGGCTCACGCCGAACGACGGTGCTACCTGGACGAATCTCACTGGCAGATTCCCCGGTGTTCCGGCAAAAACATGGGTGAGCAGGGTTGAGGCTTCGCACTTCGACACAGCTACTGTGTATGTGACTTTCGACGGCCACAGAAACGACGACTTCCGTCCGCATGTGTACGTCTCCAGCGATTTCGGAAAAACATTCCGTTCGATCGCCGCCAGTCTTCCCACCGGCGGCGCTGATTTTGTGCATGTCATTCGCGAGGACATAAGCAACCGCGACCTGCTCTTCGCAGGAACCGATGTGGGTCTCTATGTTTCCACCAATCGCGGCGGCAGCTGGCAGAAGTTCATGACCGGGATGCCGACGGTTCCGGTGCATGACTTGAAAATCCACCCGCGCGAACGCGAGCTGATTGCCGCAACGCACGGACGCTCGATTTTCGTCACCGACATTTCCCCGATCGAGGAAATGAAGGATGCGACAATGAGCGGAGCGCATTTCTTCACACCCAGGACGGCATATCAGTACACGACAACCCGCGGCCAGGGTTGGTACGGAAACCACAACTACTACGCCGAGAATCCGCCGTACGGGGGGGCGCTCGTTTATCGTCTCACAAGCGGCGAGCGACGCGATAGCGCGAAGATTGTCATAACCAATGTCGCGGGTGACGTAGTTCGTAACATGACCGGACCTGGTGGACCGGGCACGCACAGGGTCGTATGGGATCTACGCGCCAACCCACGGCCCATGAGTCCCTCGCAACGGCGAGACAGCGTTGCAGCAGCGAGACTCCGTGCGCAGCGCCAGGATTCAATTGCCCGCGCAGGCGGAGATACGTCGGCGGCCGGACGAAATCTTCCGGCCGGTGTTGATACAGCTGGAATTGGAGCACTGCGGGATAGCATGAGTGTGCGTCGCGCTCGCGGTGACAGCACCGGTGTGCGAGTCTTGCGCGACTCTATCGCATCGAGAATGCGCGCCGGAGGCGGTGGGCGACTTGGCGGACCCGGGGGTGGGGGACGCGGCGGTGCACGGGGTGCGGCCACCGACGAGCCAAACCTCAGGCCAGCGGAGGCGACGGCTGGAGGGCTGGGGTTAGGAGGTGGCGGGCGCGGATTTGGTGGGGGTGGCCGCACAGGTCCGTCGGTTGAAGCCGGGGACTACCTGGTCACGATCACAGCAAACGGCCAGACGCTGCGACACACCATACATGTCGAAAGAATTGGCGAAATTCGTGAGGACCCCGGCTTTTTTGGGGAAGAAGAGGAAAAAAGGGGCAGCCGATAAACATTAAGATTTTCGGCTGCCCCACACCTATATTGTTGTCTGGCGTTCCCCGCGCCCACAGCATAGGCTCACCGTCCCCGAGCTTAAGCGGAACACATATCACCACTGGAGATTCATGAGATACCGCTATCTCGGACTTGCGTTCGCCGCGCTATTTGCGTCGGCGGCCAGCGCGCAAAAAGCGCCCAAGGTCCGAATCGACTTCGTTGAGGAAACGCTTCCCAACGGATTGCACGTGATTTACAGCGTCGACAAGTCAACGCCGCTGATTGCAGTCGAAGTCATGTACAATGTCGGTTCGAAAAATGAGCCCGTCGGACGTACGGGCTTCGCTCACCTCTTCGAACACGTCATGTTCAAGGGGTCGAAGAACGTGGCGGATGGCGATCACTATCGGCTCCTCGAGCGGGTTGGCGCACGCACCGGCCAGGACTACAATGGGACGACATCTTTTGATCGCACCAACTACTTCGAGCAAATACCTTCGCAGAATCTGGAACTCGCGCTCTGGCTCGAAGCGGATCGGATGGGGACTCTGACTGAGACGCTGACCCAGGCAAAGCTCGACAATCAGCGCGAAGTTGTCAAAAACGAAAAGCGGCAGAGCTATGACAATCAGCCCTATGGTTCATGGCTCGAGAAACTGATGTCGAACATGTATCCCGAAGCTAATCCATACCATCACCTTCCGATCGGATCGATGGAGGATCTTACGGCTGCGTCACTCGACGACATCAAGAGCTTCTTCAAGACCTACTATGCGCCGAATAACGCAGTCCTGGTCGTGGTCGGCGACTTTGATCTCGCCAACGCGAAATCACTGGTCCGGAAGCAGTTCGCATGGATCCCGCGCGGCCCGATGACTCCGGCTGTTGTCATGCCACCGCTCGCCGCGAAGCTTGGGGCTCCTAAGCGTGAAGTCGTTAACGATCCAAATGCGCCCGCACCGCAGGTGTACGT
>JACDDZ010000369.1 GCA_013816695.1 Gemmatimonadaceae bacterium | reverse complement strand
TATTCCCGCTGCGTCAATGAAGCCGGATCCGCGCATTGGTTTGCGAGCGGGAATATTCAACGCGGCCGAATCATCGTGGAATCTGCGTTTGCTTTCCAAGACTCCGCCGTCGGAAAAGTTTCTTAATGGCACCAATTCAGATCTTGCCTTCATTGGCAATCACGCCTTCCAGGGCAGCTTCAATGGCTACCAGGTGTGGGACATATCCAACCCTGCTCACCCAATCCTCGAAGTCGCAAACTTCTGCCCCGCCTCGCAGAGCGACGTGTCGGTATACAAGAACCTGCTCTTTGTCTCTGGCGAAAGCCTCACCGGGCGGCTCGACTGCGGCGGACAGGGTGTGAAGGATACGGTGAGCGCTGCGCGGCTTCGTGGAATTCGCATCTTCGACATTACTGACATCAGGAATCCAAAAAACGTCGGAAACGTGCAGACCTGCCGAGGCTCGCACACGCACACCGTGCTCGTGGATCCAAAGGACAGCGAGAATGTCTACATCTATGTCTCCGGATCGGCGCCTGTGCGCTCAGCGACGGAGCTTCGTGGTTGCGTCGGTGCGATTCCGGAAAAGGACTCGAGCTCATCGCTCTTTAGAATCGAAGTGATCAAGGTACCCCTCGCGCACCCTGAACGGGCATCCATCGTCAGCTCGCCGAGAATCTTCAATGGTCTTGCCGCACCCGTGAAGCATCCTGATGCGCCAGAAGACATTGAGGCCGCTGCCAACGCTCTTGCTAAGGCACGGTCAACGGGTGGTTTCGTTGGCATCGTACGGGGCACCGAGGAAGCGCTCAGCGAAGAGTTCATAAAGCCTTTGCTGGACAGCGTCGTGGCTGCACGTGGAGGAACGGGCGCCGCAACAGCCGCGGACACGGCAGCTCTGCGCCCTGCACTGCCCGCTCTTATCGCGCGCCGTTATCCGATGCCGTTCAGAAGTACTTCGGGCGAGTTGCTTGGACCCAGCCAGTGCCATGACATCACTGTGTATCCCGCCATCGGACTGGCGGGCGGCGCATGTGCAGGTTACGGACTTCTGCTCGACATTCGTGATCCCGTGAACCCCGTTCGCATCGGGAGCGTTTCCGATCCGAATTTTTCCTATTGGCACTCGGCCACATTCAATAACGACGGCAGCAAGGTTCTCTTTACGGACGAATGGGGCGGAGGCTCGCATCCCAAATGCAGAAGTACCGACAAGCCGGAGTGGGGTGCAAATGCAATTTTTTCGATCACCGGCCGGACAATGAATTTCAGGAGCTACTATAAACTTCCAGCTCCTCAGACGCGAGAGGAGAACTGCGTAGCGCACAACGGCTCGCTCATTCCGATTCCGGGTCGGGATGTCATGGTGCAGTCCTGGTATCAGGGCGGGATATCACTGTTTGACTGGACAGATCCGTCGCACCCGGTAGAAATCGGTTTCTTCGACCGCGGGCCAGTTGATTCCACCAGGAATGTGTTGGGCGGGTCGTGGTCCGCGTACTGGTACAACGGTGTGATTGTCAGCTCGGAAATTGTCCGCGGCCTCGATATTCTCGAGCTCGTACCAAGCGAATTCATTTCACAGAATGAAATAGACGCGGCCAAGTCTGTTCACTTCGAATATCTCAATGCGCAGGGGCAGCGAAAGCTTGAATGGCCGCCAAGCTTCGCTTTAGTGGGTGCCTATGTGGATCAGCTGCAGCGGTCTCACTCTCTTTCACCCGCGAGCATTGCAGATGTAAGGGGCGCACTAACCCGGGCGCAAAGCGAAACGGGAGCTCGACGGCAGGAATTGCTGTCACGACTGGCAAAGGACCTGGGCGGCTTCGAGCGCACAAGTCGTGATCCCGCAAAAGTCACAATGTTGACCAACGCTGTACGCGCCTTGTCAGCATCAGGTCAATAAACCGCCATCCCGTCCTGCGGGACGCTGAACTTCAACAGTTTCGAAAGAAAGGGAGCAGTGTGTCAGTTCGCCGGGGGGATCGCCAGTTGACTGATGCCCAGCCGGGGGAAATTGTGGTATTCTGATGTGTCGCTTCACATAACGCCTTTCCCTCGCATCAACGGCATGAGTACGAGCACCA
>JACDDZ010000059.1 GCA_013816695.1 Gemmatimonadaceae bacterium | reverse complement strand
GCAAACATGGAGCGCTATCGCTGGCTCCCGAGATCACTCGGACAGCGCTACATCTTTGTGAATGTCCCCGCATTCAAGCTTGAAGCTTACGACAAGGGCGAGCTGGCACTCGTCATGAAGGTCATCGTTGGCCAGGAATACGAAGACAAGGCCACGCCGGTCTTCGCTGACTCCATGGAGTCCGTCGTGTTCCGACCCTACTGGAACGTCACACCCGATATCGCTGAAAAGGAAATTTTTCCCAAGGCCTCACCCGAGTACATGGCGGCCAACAACTACGAGATTTACATGGAAGGCGGAGCTCGAAGGATCCGCCAGACGCCGGGACCAAAGAACTCGCTCGGACTCGTAAAGTTCCTTTTCCCGAACGATTTCAACATTTACCTGCACGACACGCCAAACCGCGAACTGTTCAAGGAAGATATTAGAGCGTTCAGCCACGGCTGCATTCGGGTCGAGAAGCCGGAGAAGCTTGCTGAGTTCATTCTCGGCTGGGACGTGGGGAAGGTGCAGCAACAAATGCAAAGCGGGCCTGACAACAAGTCCGTCAAACTGCCGAAGAAACTTCCGGTCTACATCGTGTATGCCACAACATTCATGGTTAACAACCAGCTGCATTTTGGAAATGACCTGTATGATCGCGATAATGCGTTGGTGAAAACTGTCGCATCGGCCGCGATGCCAAACGCTGAAGTTATCGAAGCAGTTCAGGCCCTCAAAAGAATCGCAGAGCGCTAGGCGGCGCGCTCCTCAACCTGCGCGCGAATTGTGCGCAGCATCATGCGCCGAATGAGTCCGCTGCCTGGACGCACCACCAGCCAGTAGAGCCTGAACTTCCAGCGGGACGCGCTGTCTGCGCAGTGTATTCGTGTTTCTGTCTTGAGAACAACGTGTGTTGCATTGACGGCGCGCACCGAAAAATTCCAGGCCGCGCGCGCGCATCCCGCAGGAACGGGGTGATCCAGGTCGGACAGCGCGACGCACTCCGTTCCCGGGCGCACGGACCAGAACTTTCCCTGAAGTACGATCACAAGCTCCTCAGGCGGTCGTTCTGCCGCGATGAAGAAGCCAAACTTCTCTGCATCCCGGAGCGTGAGGCGAAATGCCGAGCGCCCGCGAGCCGAGCCGAATAACCTGTTCGGCAGGGCTCTGAGCGTGAGGAGAATCTTGATTCCCCGAGTCTGCGCGAAATCGACCCGCGCAATCGCATCGTAGACCTCAGGCACCAGTCCACAAATTGTAATTGCGTGCCGCTCAACGAACTCAAACTCCGGGAGCAGCTCGTCAATCAACAATTCACTTCGCCAGTAGCGAGCTTCCCAGCGTGCGCCCGGATCAGCTCCCATACGGAGTGAATTGTCGCATCCGTCGTCAGTATGTTTCCGAAGCCGGCTCGCATGACGATTCGGCCGCGCAGCGTTGTATATGTGAGAAATGCCTTCCCGCTCGCATTCACCCGCTCAACGACCATCCGGTTCATTGCATTTGCTGCTTCGCCGGCCAATCCGGGCGGCTCAAACCGGAAGCACACGACGGCCATATTGACTGGCGTTGCAAGACTGAAATGCTCCTCATCGGAAACCAGCTTTGCAAACATTTTCGCGGCCCTGCAATTTTCCCTGATGCGCGACTCGATGCCACTGCGCCCGAATGCACGGAATACCATCCATGCCTTGAGCGCGCGGAAACGTCGCCCAAGTTGTATCCCGTAGTCCATGTAGTCGTGAGCCGCGGGTGATTCTCCTGCCGCACCTCTCAGGTATTCCGGAGTGAGTGAAAAAACCTCGCGCACGCTTGCAGGATTTTTCAGGTAGAGTGTGCTGAAGTCGAGTGGCACGAAGAGCCATTTATGCGGATTCACGACAACCGAATCGGCGTCCTCCATTCCCTGCATCACCCATCTCCCTTCCGGCAGCACACCGTAGCCTCCGCCATAGGCGCCATCCACATGCAGCCATAGGTCGAACTCCCTACAGATCCTGGCTATCTCAGGTACCGGGTCGCTGCTGGCGGTCGACGTGGATCCCACGGTGGCGATGACCGCCATCGGCGTATAACCCAGCGCTACGTCATCCAAAATCGTTTTCCGCAACGCGGCACAATCCATCCGGAAATCATCATCGCTCGGAATACGAATCACGTTCGACTCGCCCACGCCCAGCACGATTGCAGCCTTTTCTGCCGAGCTGTGCGCCTGGTCGGATGCATAAATCCGGAGCATTGCAATTCCGCCCAGTGCACCGAGTCCGTTCCTGCGCATACCTCCACATGCCTTCTCGCGCGCGGCCGCCAATGCATGCATGACTGCAACCGAAGCCGTGTCGTACACGACCCCAAAATGCTTTTCCGGAAGGCCGCAGCATTCACGAATCCACTCGAGAACGACCGTCTCCATCTCAGTTGCCGACGGCGAGCTTTTCCATGTCATGGCGTTCACGTTCAGCGCCGCAGCCGCCATCTCGGCAATCAGCGCCGGAGTGTTGCTCGTGCTGCCAAAATATCCAAAAAACGCAGGGTGACCCCAGTTCAGGATTCCGGGCATCACAACCCTGTCGAAATCGGCGATGATTTCTTCGAGCGAAACCGGGAGCTCCCAATTCGCGGCCCGGAGTTGGTCACCAATCTCCCCGGGCTGTACCGGTGTGGAAACGCTTCGCTCCGCAATGCCGATCCTGTAGTCTGCCATCCAGTCCGCCATGCGGTGCAGCTCCGCCCGGATTGCATCGGGTTGGAAATCGCCGGTTGGCCCTGCAAGTTCCCATGTCATGTCGCATTCCCTGATGGTGAAGAGGCACGTCAGTTGCCCCAGACATGAACATGCCTGATTTGCAGCGCCGCGTCACCTACGTTTTGCCAATTTGCTCTGCCCACCCCAGAACCGATGGGGATTTTTGCGATTACCTGCGACGCGTCTCCGCTATCGCAGAGACAATCGTTGTAGACGGCTCCGTGACTCCTGTTTTTGAGGAGCACGCCCATGCATGGGGTAGCATGGTAATCCACATCCGGCCGCGAGCAGACCTCGTCACTCCGATGGGTAAGGTCGGAGGGGCGCTGACGGGAATCCGTCTCGCGTCTTATGACAAAATCATCATTGCCGATGACGACATCAGGTATGACGAGGCCGGAGTTGTCGCAATCGAGAACGCTCTCGACCACGCCGAAGTCGTACGGCCGCAGAATTACTTCTCCCCCACACCATGGCATGCCCTGTGGGACTCCGGACGAATTCTGCTTAACAGAATCAGTGGTGGTGATTGGCCGGGAACCCTAGGCGTTTTGCGCGAGCCGCTTCTGCAGGCAGGGGGCTACGACGGAACGGTGATGTTCGAAAACCTCGAGCTGGTCCGCACCATTGTTGCTTCCGGTGGGCGCGAGGAAGTTCTGCTGGATACGTACGTCGCACGGCGTCCCTCGACCACACGGCACTTCTTCTCGCAACGCGTACGCCAGGCTTATGATGAATTTTCCCGGCCGCCGCGTCTCGCATTCCAGCTTACCTGGTTACCGGCAGCGATAATCGCATTCCGTCTTGGCGGCTGGAAAACCCTGGCTTTCGCCGCGGTAATCATCATGGCGCTCGCAGAAGCTGGGCGCCGTCGAGGCAATGCTCACCGCGTATTTCCATTCGCGGGCTCGCTTGCTTCGCCGGCCTGGGTTCTTGAGCGAGCCATTTGTGCATGGCTTGCAGTCGGTGCGCGAATCACCTTCGGGGGAATTCCCTACCGCGGAACGATATTGTCCAGAGCCGCAACGCCAATGTCCGTGCTTAAAGCACGACTCGCTTCGCGCAAACCTGTCCTATCCGAGAATTTCGATCTCGATCGGCTTGAACGTTCCATTGTTGGATAGTTCAGCAGAGCACGCAGTTACACCCACGATCATGTCCATCTCGGCGCGGAACACAGTGTAGTCTCCGGCTTTTGACAGAGGTGGACCCATGGTCAGTTCGCCAGACGGCCCAACATCCACATTCATGAAAACATTCATCGTGGTCGGAATCATGTCGGGGGATATCCCGAATGGCGCGAGACTTCGCCAAAGATTTTCAAAACAGCTGGGATGATATTCCCGTTTGTCATAGATGATTTGAAAGGTCTCGGGGCTGCACGGAGTGAGCAGAAAGTCGTGACGCCCCACTTTGTCTTCGACGATCGTCCACATCGGCCGGCTCCGGTTTGAGTAGAGCGTATGACCGGTTGTCAGGTAAACAGTGTTCGCGTAGTCGATTGTCCGGCCAGAAGACAGCCACTCGCAAACGTCCGCTTTTGCAAACGACACCATGTCCGACACCTGCTCGCCCAGCGGATCGATGATCTTCAAATGTTGGCCGGCAGCAATCTCGAAAGCAGTCCCTGTTTGCGGTGGGATGCTCACCCGCTCGCTCCTCGTCACGATCCTTTTTTGTGAAATGGGCATTTCCATTCTGCCTCATGAACCATTCCGGAATACTGTCTCGCTTCAGAAACCTCACCGAAGTCGGCAAGATTTGGGTTGAGGCTTCCCTGCAACGCCATCTCGCGCTCGCGAATCCTGGTTTTCAGCCTGTCGTATTTTCCTTCCGCCCGAAGTCGCTCGAACACCGAGTGAGGATTGAACACGAGCGTTGGCCAGGAGAATCTGCGCGCTACGCGGGAGCTCACAGGCGACAGTCCAACAACGAAGTAAGGCACTCCGCCGAACCGAAAGGAAAAGTGCGGGTCCTCGGGGTCATCACTCGCGCGTCCCACTGCAGCGGCGGTCTCGGTATCCGCACACCGCAACTGCTCCAGCTGGCGCCAGAGTAAATCGTCGAACTCGGCCTCGCTTGTAATCGAAGTGTCGGGAAAAACCGCAATCAGGGATAGAAACGGATCCTGCTCACTTTTTGCGCGCTCGCCAAACTCGGTCAACGTGCTCCGCATCAGTTCGGCATTGCCCGCGTCGCCAAGAGCGCCGAACACCCTGACCAGTCCCGCGTCCTGGCTGATTGTTGCACGCGCTCCGAGACATGGAAACTGCTCACGCATCACGAATTCGTGAAACGCGCTCTCTATCTCCGCGAAACGCGCGTTGTCGACATGACTCATAGAAACATGTTCCTGACCCACCGCAAATTGAAGCGGCGCTCAAACCAGCCGGGATTGAAGAGGAGCTCCAGCGAAGCTCCTCCCTGCTGGAGATCGAGCTCGCCGAGCTGCCGCGAAGGTTGGTTCTCGGCACTGAAAGGAAGGACAAAAACACCCGCGAGCGGAACAGCGCCTGACTGAAGAGTTTGGATATTCTGGCGCGCAGACTGTTTCCAGAGCGGAAGCCACCCCCCGGCAGGTCGGGCTGACTGATCGAAATCGACTCCGAGGTGCTCCCTCCAGAGTCTGTGCCTGAGCGACTTTGCCGGTGCATGCATGCCTGGAATCCGCGAGTCAACCGTTGCGGTGATATCAAAGTTTCGCACGTTCCGGAAAACCCGCCGTCCAATCCAGCCTGAGAAATCCGCGCCGTATGAATGCAGCGAAACCCCGTCGAGGTTGGCACTACCGCACATCGCACATTCATCATCGACGATGACCACCTTGCTATGCACAAAGACCTGATTGATCTGGATTCTGTCTTCCAAAGCCGCGGCCGACCAGAGTGCGAATACTCCTACTCGTTCGTGGTCGAGCATGCCAAACTCCTCCAGATTCATCCGCTGCCACTGCGCATATGCAGTTATGTCGGGGTTCTGGTTTGACACGATGATGATTTCGAGCTCAGGCTCTCGATCAAGCGCATCGCGGAGCGAGGTGAACACGCGGCGGCAGGAGAGGTACTGCTGCTCGACGTAGACCAATGATCGCGCTCCTGCAAGGGCGCGCTCGAGCGTCCGCAGGATTGCAGTCGATCCGCGCGGCCGGGACGCAATAACGCCGGCTGGTGCAGTGACGTCGATTCGAACAGATGTCGCGTGTGGTGCCGGTTCCGTGGGGTCGAAGCGTTGCTGCGAAAGATGCGTTTCCTTATTGGCTACATCCCAGAGCTGGAAAAACTCGCGCTCCACGTCGCGTGCTGCCTTTCCCTCGACCTGCACCGAAACGTCATGAACCGGTCTGCCGCCGAGTTCCCCCGTTGGACGCATTTCATCATGGGGACGATGCGCACTCGAATCCCAATAGCCATTGACAAAGGGGGATCCGACAAGAAATGCAGCTTCCGAGTCCACTATCACCATCTTTGCGTGCAAAAGGTGGGGAAAGAAACTGACTCCGCGCAGCTGCATGTTCGGAGAGTGAATTCCGTTTGACGACAGGTATCTCCGCAGCGGCTTTAGCGTATCGAGGAGGATTGTAGCATTTAGCAGAATCCTCACATCAACTTCACGCTCGTTCGCCGCCGTGAGCAAAAGATCAATGAATGGCGTTCCAGCGTCGCCATTCGCGCACGGCACCGTGAAGTCAGCGTCAAATCCCAGTTGTGAGACGAACACTGACTTCGTGGCAGTCTGGACAGCGGATGCGATTGCGCGGTATGCATCGTCGTTGTCTATAAGCCATTCCATTGTTGACGGCGCCGGTGCAGCGTCCGCTCCTGCCTCGCGAGGCCGTCCGGGTTGAACCATCACGCTGGAACTGTTCATCGCGCCGCAGGCCTCACATCGTTGACCAGGGCGATGGTCGCCGCCCCAGCAAGGGGCAGGAGGTAATAGATGACCCTATAGGCCAAAAAGGCCGCGGCGACAGATGCGCCGACAACGGGGACTCCCGCCGCTACTCCCAGCAGCGCGAAGAGGATCACTTCAAATACGCCCAGTCCGCCGGGTACGTGACTTACTACCGCAACAGTTTGCGCGACGAAAAATGCCGGCAGAAATTGCGGAAAGCTGAACATCCCGCGTGGCAGAAGAACGAAAAGCACCGATCCGGCGAGAATCCAGTCGGCGGTGGCCATGAGTATCTGGGTTACAGCGGCACTACCGCTTGGTCGATGCATGCGTACACCGCGCAATTCCAACTGCCGGTTACCTGGCACAGCGCACCAGAAGACATAGCCGAGCACGAGCGATGCGAGAAGCCATCCCAGCCAGTGCAAATGGAACAGGTGTCCACCGAAAGTGAAGAGTGCGGCTCCAATGAGCAGCGACGTTGCTCCGCCAGTCACGAGGCCGAGCGTTGCAGTCAGGGTGACGAATGCGCTCACCCGCGCGATGTCACCCGTTGAGACTCTCGCGGGGCTATAGGCCCTGACGCGCACCGCCGCACCGGTAATGAGGGCGAAACCGAGGGTCTGGCTAAAGGCATGGGCGACAAAACCTGTTGCCGCACCGCGCAGCCTGGAAATCGAGCGGGTCGAAACTCCTCCGGCTTCTTTCAACGCAAAAAGCTCCAGTCCGCAAAGCACGCAGAAGCTCCCTGCTGTGAGCGCTACGCTCGCAAGGATAATCCAGACATTGTAGGAGTGCAGTTCACCCAGGACATCGCGGCCGGTGAGCAGGCCAGCTTGCGCCTTGAAAGCGACGAGCGCGAGCGCAATTAGTGCGAGCTTGGCAATTCCCGGCAGAATCCTGGCAATTCTATTCTTGAACAGGTCCATGTACTTGCCTGACTATTCAATTACAACGCCACGCCGTTGGAAAGCGAATAAAAAAAGTCCGACGGCCAATAATGACCGTCGGACTCCAAGTTGCCCCTCCTGGGCTCGAACCGGACTCTTCTGATCCAGAGTCAGACGGCGCCCGTTTCCTTCGAAGTGATTTTGCCGCGGTTCATAGGGGAAAGCAGGATCGTTGCCGGACCTATCCGGCAAGAATGCCTCAGTGTGCCGGGGTAAACGGCCCCCAAACGACCCCCGCGAAGAGCTCTCGGCACCCTTCCCTGGGGAACCGACGTCCGGCTTGGGAAGTTGCACGTTCGCAACCAGCAACACGAAATTTCCCCTACACAAATCTGTCTACGCAAATTACCGCAAACCACGGAACTGTAAAACTCCCGTAGAAGAGCCCCCTCTGGGCGGCTCTTTTGTTTTATGCCAACTGCTCTACGTTGGTCGCCTGCTGGCCTTCCGGTCCCTGCGCGATTTCGCACTCAACACGTGTTCCCTCGGTGAGCATGCGACGTCACTACACGGCGCACAAACCATAATTCACTTCTTCTTGTCGCAGTATCTCCAATGTCTGGCTGGTTGGAATACACGAGGTGCAGTGACGCCATCAGTCGAAGGTTCCACAATTAATTTCGCCACTAACGCCGCGGGCGAATACAGGTTCGCCGAAAGAAAAGCCGCACGCACCGTATACTCACCCGCTTCTATAAGCTCTCCTTGAGTTGTATACATCGGAACATCTCGCTCAAAGCACTTAATCTCGCCCGGGTTCATGTCCAATATCGTTGCGTCCAGGAACTCCGATACGCGGAATGGGGCCCAAACCTCTTTACCGTTTGGATCTGTAACTACGGAATAAAACGGCCAGTTGCCACTCTGTCTTAGTGGAACAACAGTCGCGCAAGGGTTCGTCACGGTAAATCGAAAAATGCTAATCGCTCCAACTTTGACAGGCGAATTCACCGACAGCGTGCGAGGTAGCGAATCATACCCCACCGCGCACGCGTCCTTACTTAAACGTGGCGTCCGTGCAGAAGGCGTCTGTGGGATACAACCAATCAGGCCACCGAGAAGAAGAGGAGCGATTCTACCCA
>JACDDZ010000368.1 GCA_013816695.1 Gemmatimonadaceae bacterium | reverse complement strand
GGAATTATGGCGGCGAAGAAAAAACCGCTGGAGTCCAAGCCTGCGCAGCTCGGTGAAATCCAGATCGAGATCGCGAGCCTCGAGCTTCCGCCCGAGCGCGCCGCTGGAAAAATCATTGGCGAAGGCGTAGCTGCTGTTCCTGAGCTTGTTCGCCTGCTCAGCACGGAGGCGAAGGTCCTATAATGCCTAATATTTTTGCATTCGCCGAGTCGCGAAATGGAAAGGCACGGAAGGCCGCTCTCGAAACCATAACGGCTGCGCGCTCACTTGCTGATTCGACCGGCGGTGAAGTACACGCGCTTGTGGCAGGAGCTGCAGGAATCTCCGGAGAAGCAGCGGCCTTGGGATCTCACGGTGCCGACGTAATTCACGTCGCCGAGAACCCGGGGTTTGAGAAGTACAATGCGGAAGCACTGGCGGAACTGTGCGCGTCCCAGATCAAGGCAGGCGGGTATCGAATCGCAGTTTTTTCAACGTCTGCGCAGGGCAGGGATCTCGCCCCTCGCGTCGCTGCGAAGCTCGGTGTCGGAATCGTAACCGACGTTACTGAGTTCAAGCTCGAGGGTGACAACGTCACAGTGAAGCATCCGATTAACATCGGAAAGGTCATCGCCACCATTCGCATCAAGAGTACTCCTGCAGTATTTGCCATTCGTGCCGGTGCCGTAACTCCGGTCCAGAATGCAAAGGCGGGAAAGGTCGAGCAGATTCAGGCTGTGGGTGATCCTGGCGCGTCACGCGTGAAAGTCACAGAGATGGTCGAGGGCGGATCAGGGAAGCTGGATCTCGCTGAAGCGCCCGTTGTCATCGCTGGAGGTCGCGGTCTCAAGGCTGCCGAGAATTTCAAGCTTGTTGAGGATCTCGCAGCAGCATTTGGAAACGCAGCGGTTGGTGCAACCCGCGCCGTTACCGATGACGGGTGGCGCCCGCACAGCGACCAGATCGGACAGACAGGCCGTCTTGTGAGTCCCGACCTTTACATCGCCGTGGGAATTTCCGGAGCAGTACAGCATCTGGCCGGAATGCGAACATCAAGAACTATTGTCGCGATCAACAAGGACAAGGACGCGCCGATCTTCAAGGTTGCAGACTACGGAATTGTCGGCGATGTCTTCGAGATTCTTCCGGTCCTGACCGAAGCAATCCGCGAAGCACGAAAGAGTCACTGACCTTGCCGAACGGAAAAGTTCTGCCAATAGCGCATCAGCCGGAGCTTCCGGTTGAGCGCTTTATTGTTTCAGACGCGCCTGACGCCGAAGCAGTCCCAATGGATGTCGTTTTTGTCGGTGGGGGTCCGGCCGGACTCGCAGGCGCAATCGAACTCGCACGCCTCGTAAAGAAGGACAACGAAGCCGGCGGTACGCTCGGCGACATCCAGATCGCAGTCCTGGAAAAAGCCGCATCGCTTGGTGAGCACTCTCTCTCCGGTGCCGTTGTAAACCCTGTGGCGATGCAGGAGCTCTTTCCGGATCTCGACATGAAGGATTTTCCCTTCCGTTCACCTGTCGAAAAAGAGCGTGTTTACCTGCTCGCGGGGCAAAAGCATTTCCGCATTCCGGCTCCGCCGACGATGTGGAATCATGGCAACTACATCGCCTCCATTTGTGAAATCGTCCGCTGGCTCGGCGAAAAAGCCGAGGCAGAAGGCGTAAATATCTTCACCGGTTTTCCCGCAGCATCACTGCTTGTCGATGGAGACAAGGTTCAGGGAGTGCGCACCACCCCGACCGGTCTAGCGCGGAATGGCGAGCCCGGCGGCGGTTACGCTCCACCCACCGACATCACCGCACGCGTTACGGTCTTATCGGAAGGAACTCGCGGCTCGCTGTCACAGGCGTGGATGAAATCGCAAAACGTCACCTCCGAGAACCCGCAGATTTTCGCGCTTGGTGTGAAGGAAATCTGGGAAACGAAGAAGCCGCTCGATGCAATCATCCACACGCTCGGCTGGCCCGTACCGCTAGATGCATTCGGCGGAAGCTTCATGTACCCGCTCTCGCCGAATCAGGTTGCAGTCGGACTGGTAGTAGGAATGGATTACCGCGGCACCGGAGTTGACGTTCACGAAATGTTGCAGCAAATG
>JACDDZ010000367.1 GCA_013816695.1 Gemmatimonadaceae bacterium | reverse complement strand
CCGCTGCTCGTGCCTGGGCAATCTTCTTTCCGGACATGGAGCCCGATACGTCGATGACAAATGTGATATCGCGTGGAACTGCGCGACGCGCAATTGCCGGAGGCGATAGAGTGATAAGGGCGAAGCCATCCCCATTCCCGGGCGCATTGGCAAGCAGTGAAATTGCCGGCTGGCTCGTGCGCCTGACTGGAACAAGCAGCGTGATTTCGCCGCGTGCATCGCGCACTTCGACACTTCTCGTGGATCCGCGATTGTGAGTGGAGACTGAATGTGTTGGCGAGTAGGCCATCCCAAGATTCGCGGACGCAGGATACGAGAGAGTAAATGAGGTTCTTCCTTCCGGATCGTCGCCCGTCTGACCTCGATTGTTGGCGCCGCGGAAGAAATCGATCCTGATTGCGTCACCTTCGCGCGGTGCGACAACCTGGAAGCGAACCACCACCTTTTTTTCTTCGCCCGGTGCGATTGGAAATATCCGCGCTCGCAGCAACCCGTATCCCATCCATTCAAGGAGTGCCGGATCGCGGCGCTGTCGTACGATCTCTTCATATATAGCGCGGGCGCGCTCGGCGCTCATTGTCTCCCCGGAGACCATCTCACCGTTCACTGAGAGCTTGAGGTCCTGGAGCGCCGCACCCTTGGGAAGCGGAAACATGTAATCCGCTTCGCCAACCCGGTCTCCGCGATTTATGAAGGTCTCAGTCACTTCATAGCGAAGGACCCGGTCGATCAGCTCGACCCGTACGTCACTGTTCTTTCGGACAACCGTAGCGAACGGAAGTCCGCAGGCTGGCTGAATGCACGGTTCGCCTCGACGACAGGGCGGGACCGGGCAGGGCCAGGGGCGGGGCTGTTCAATGATTTGGGATCCAGCGAGAGCTGGAAGAGTGAGAGCGAAAGCAATTAGAAATGAGCGCATGAAGCACCGGTAGAATGGTTTCTACCAGTGAGACGTCGCTCAGACAATTAGTTGCACACGACCTTCACCCGTTTGATACCAGTCCCACGCTGGGCCGAAAAGGCTTACCTCGCTGCACCCGTATCCTGGGGCGGAAGCGGCCCCCGCCGACCGCCGAACAGATAGATCAAAGCCAACCCGGCGACGAATCCGCCGATGTGTGCCATGTATGCCACCCCGCCTGTCTGCCCTCCAGCAACAGTGACCTGACTGAATACCTGCAGCACAATCCACAGTCCCAGAACGGCAAACGCCGGCATGTCCACAAGCTGCCGGGCCATCATCACCTTCACCTTACGTTTGGGAAACAGAAGCAGGTACGCGCCAAGAACTCCCGCAATCGCGCCCGACGCACCGAGACTTGGGATGATTGAATCCGGCTTGACGAGAATGTCTGCTCCACTCGCCGCCAATCCGCAGAGGAGATAGAAGATGAGAAACTTTATATGCCCGATTCGGTCCTCGATGTTGTCGCCGAAGATCCACAGGTAGAGCATGTTTCCGCCGATGTGCATCCAGGATGCGTGCATGAACATCGATGACAGCAGCGTGAGAAATACTGGAGTCGGACCGGCATAAAGCTGGATTTGCGCACTCTCCCCGCCGGCCGTAATGGTTTGCAGGCCGACCAGGTCTTTGCTGTGCGTGATCTCGAAGGGAACCGTACTGAAGCCGTTGATGAAACGGTCGCCTAGGTTCAACTCGATGAGCCACACAAGAACATTTATGGCGATGAGTGCATAAGTAACGACCGGCACGGTCCGGCGGTCCGTATCGTCATCGCGAAGAGGCATTACCATGGCATTTTCTCGGCAGGGTTAAACGGGTCTCGGTTTGAGGCAGGCTCCGAAAATATGCGAAAAACAAACCATCCAATCCAATAGTGCGGATCGACTCGCACCAGGACTCGGCGAACCCGATGTTTCACATCGTGATGGCCTTGTCCTAAAAGGGTTGCATTTACGGCGCCGATTATTTATCCTTATATCCGGATGCACGGATATAACCTCTCATGCTGACCATCTACGAACAGATGAACTCCCTCGCCGAGCCGGTGAGAGGACGCATGCTGCTCGTACTCGAAAGCCATGAACTCAGCGTTGCTGAGCTACAGTCCATCCTCCAGCTCCC
>JACDDZ010000058.1 GCA_013816695.1 Gemmatimonadaceae bacterium | reverse complement strand
AGGCCAGTGGATCGAACCCCTTTACTTCCGCTGCAAAACGGACTGGAAAGTTCGTCGCGTCGAACTTGGTGATTGGACCAGTACCAGAACGGCCCTGCTTCAGCGCGTCCCATGTCGTCGCCACATCGTTACCGACCGGCGAAATAACGCCGAGACCGGTGACGACGACTCTGCGCTTCATTACGCAGGGACCTTGCTGTTCAGATATGCGAGCGCGTCACCGACAGTGCGGAGCTTCTCTGCTTCCTCATCAGGAATGTCGATGTTGAACTCTTTCTCGAACTCCATGACGAGCTCCACAATGTCCAGACTGTCAGCGCCGAGATCTTCGATAAAGCTGGCATCGTTCGTCAGCTTTTCGCGCTCGACTCCGAGCTCCTTTTCGATGATGTCTTTTACCTTGTCCGAATTGTCGGCCATTGTTGCTTTCCTCAGGGTGTGAAGGGTTCTAGCCAAATATACCTAACTGAAAATGCCACTGGTAGTTAACCCACATGGCTACATCACCATTCCGCCATCCACAACAATCACCTGACCGGTGATATAAGACGCATAATCCGAAGCCAGAAATGCCACGGCCCCGGCAACGTCTTTTGGACTACCCAAACGCTCCAGCGGGATCTGGCTGTTGAGGGCCGTACGGGCCTCGGCAGTCATCGCCCCGGTCATGTCTGTTTCTATGAATCCAGGGGCCACTGCATTCACGAGAATATTCCTGGATCCCAGCTCTTTCGCCACAGACTTGGTTAGCGCAATCAGGCCTGCCTTGCTGGCCGCATAATTCGCCTGGCCCTTGTTGCCCATGATCCCAACAACGCTAGCCATGTTGATAATCCGGCCCCAGCGGCGCTTCATCATGCCTCTGCTGACGGCCTTGATGGTTGTGAACGCTCCGCGAAGGTTGGCATTGAGGACAGCATCCCAGTCTTCTTCCTTGAGCCGCATCACGAGGTTGTCACGCGTGAGCCCCGCATTGTTCACAAGAATGTCGATGCTGCCCAAGGCCATCTCGACGTCGCCGATCACTTTCGTCATTGATGCGGTGTCGGAGAGCTCCGCCCCAAAGCCGCGCAGATTTGCGCCGATGCTCTTCGCTACCTCCTCCGCTTTGGCGACGTCACGTCCCGTGATAGCGACCTGGGCTCCGCAATCCGCCAGCATTTCCGCAATTGATTTTCCGATTCCGCGAGTGCCACCCGTTACAAGGGCGTTCTTGCCGGTGAGGTCGATTTTCATGACTGAACCTGCGCCAGGAGTTTCTCTACATCCGCCGGCGTTCCACACGCCTGAGACTTGAGACCCGGGACAATCCTTGGAAGGAGTCCAGTTAGAACGCTGCCAGGTCCCATCTCCACAAAAAGTGCAGCGGGCAGTGCTGCTGCAATATTTCGTATGAGATCAACCCAGCGAACCGGGCTCGTGAGCTGCTTCACCAGAAGATCGGCGGCCTCGGCGGCCGATGTTACAGCGTTCGTGGTGACGTTGGAGTAGACGGGAAAGGACGGATCCTTGATATCGGACGAGTCGAGCGCCCGGCGAAGTCCATCGGCCGCAGGTGCCATTAGTGGCGAGTGAAATGCTCCGGCGACAGGCAGCCTGATTGCGCGCTTTGCACCCACTGCTTTCGCGAGCGCCATCACACGCTCGACAGCGTTCACTTCGCCGGAAACAACGATTTGCTCCGGCGAGTTGTAATTGGCGGGAACAACAATCTCATCTGCTGTCGAAGCTTTCGCGCACATCGAGTCAACCGATTCCGACATAGTGCCCAGCAGCGCGGCCATCGTGCCGGGACGCGCTGTTCCAGCCTCATGCATCAACTGTCCGCGCTTCCTCACGAGCTGCGCCGCGCTCTCGAGGGACAGGCTTCCGGCGGCGTGATACGCCGAGAACTCGCCGAGTGAGTGACCGGCAGCGGCGCGTACGTGCGGGCGTATCTTTTCTTTCACGACGGCCCAGACTGCAGCGCCATGCGTCAGTAGCGCGGGTTGCGCGTTATGGGTTGCGGTGAGCTCTTCGGCGGGTCCATCAAAACAGAGTGTGCTCAGGGAAGTTCCAAGCGCGGAATCCACGGAGCTGAAAACGTCGCGCGCTTCCGGAAACGCGTTGACAAGATCCTTGGCCATTCCCGGCTTCTGTGAACCCTGACCGGGAAAGAGCAGCACAATATCCATGTTAGAAGCGGACGATCATCGAGGCCCAGGTGAATCCCGCTCCAAAAGCGACGAGAAGCGCGGTCGTGCCTTCCTTTATGTTGCCGCGCTCGATCGCTTCGTCGATAGCAATCGGGATTGACGCAGAGGAGGTGTTGCCGAAGCGATCGACGTTCACGTACACTTTTTCCATCGGAATTCCTGCATGTTTCGCCGTCGCCTCAATGATTCGCACATTCGCTTGATGCGGAATCATGATATCGATGTCCTCACCCGTCAGCTTTGCTGCGTCGAGCGCGCGGTCCGCAGCTTCAGACATGGAGCGCACTGCGTGCTTGAACACCTCGCGGCCGGCCATCTGCACAAAGTGAGAGCGATCAGCAAGGATTGCTTCTGTCATCGGAACGGCTGCACCACCACTCGGTCTGTGCAGCAGATCGGCAAGCTTGCCGTCACTCCGCATGAACGAAGACAGTATTCCCTTGTTCGTCTCCGCGCGCTTGAGCACCACTGCCCCGGCACCATCCCCGAATAGCACGCATGTCGAGCGATCCTTCCAGTCCACAATCGCGCTCATCTTCTCGGCTCCAATCACGAGGACTGTTTCCGCGGCACCAGACGACATCATGCCTTCGGCGACGATCATTCCGTAGAGCCAGCCAGTGCAGGCGGCCGAAACGTCGAAGGCCGCAGCGCGCGTCGCGCCAAGTTCCGCCTGAACGTCGACTGCTGTGGATGGAAGCAGCTTGTCGGGGGTAGCCGTGCTGAGGATGATCGTATCGAGATCACCAGCGTGGACATTTGCTTTTTCCATCGCGTTGCGGGCAGCCTCCGAGGCGAGCATCGCTGTCGACTCGTCCTTGTTTGCGATCCGCCGCTCGACAATTCCCGAGCGTTCGAAAATCCATTCGTGCGACGTCTCGACGCCTAGCGCCGCGAAGTCATGGTTGGTCATCACCGTAGAAGGCATGCCGCGTCCAGTGCCGGCTACGTACGCGATGGGACGCTTCATGCGCCGGGCTGCCTGCTGGCCGCCGACTCTGCGAGTCGTTTTCCGATGAGGTCGTTCATGTTGGTCTCCACCGATCTAACTGCAACTTTCAGCGCATTCTTGAGAGCCTGCGGATTTGCGTTGCCGTGCGCGATGATGCTGACACCCTGGACGCCCAGCAGTGGAGCCCCTCCATGCTCATCCGAGTCGATGCTGCGCAGTGCCTTGTAGACCGCGTCAGGACTGATCCCAGCAGACTCATGCAGCATCTTGCCGATCATGGGAAGGACTGCCTCATAAAACTTGAGCACTACATTGCCCGTGAATCCGTCGCAGACAACCACGTCGATGGGGCCACGGTCGCTCCTGCCGCGTGGCAGGTCACGGCCTTCGACGTTGCCGTGAAATGAGAAGTGCGCTTCAGAAAAAAGCTTGTGAGCTTCCTTCACCACCTTGTTTCCCTTTGTTGGCTCTTCGCCAATGCTCAGGAGGGCAATGCTCGGATTGGTCCTGCCTAAAATGCATTCGGCGTAACAGGCGCCAAGCCATGCGAACTGGAGCAGCTCATCTTTCGAGCAGTCGACATTGGCGCCCGAGTCGAGCACTACGACGGGTTGGGAGGCCGTGGGAAAAACGGTGGCGATTGCTGGACGGGTGAGGTTCGCCTGGAGCTTCAGCAGGACAGTCGACGCAACCATCTGCGCCCCTGTATTCCCGGCGGAAACAAAACCGTCGGACTTCCCCTCTGCCTGGAGTTGAAGTCCGACGTACATGCTGCTCTTTGTTTTCTTGATCGCTGCTGTCGGCTTTTCCGACATCTCGACGACGTCGGGTGCATCGATTACTTCAATGCGATCCCGAAAGGATGTCTTGTGCTTGCCAAGCTCGGATTCGATTACAGAAGCTTTTCCAACGAGTTGCACTGTGTGCGCACCGTCGAGCTCATCGAGAGCGAGCAGGGTACCTTCAATTGGAGCCTGGGGAGCGAAGTCGCCCCCCATCGCATCCAACGCGATTCGGGCCAACTACGCTTCCCGGGCTGGTACCCGCTGCTCTCCGTCATAGTATCCGCACTCTTCGCAAACGTGATGCGGGCGCTTCATGCTCTGACAGCGAGGGCACTTCTGGATTGCAATCGCGGGAGCGGTCTTGTGCGTGTTACGCGCGCGCTTCTTCCGCTTTGATGTTCTTCTTTTTGGTACTGCCATTATCTCGTTCCAGTTAGAGTAGAAATTTCAGCTTTTGCTGCCGAGCTTTCGCAACGCGTCCCAACGGCTATCGGTTGAAACAGGAACGCAGTCACAGGTGCCCTTGTTGAGGTCAATGCCGCAGATGGCGCACAGACCTTTGCAATCTTCCCTGCATTCGAGGAAGGCCGGCGCAGACAGCAGCCAGCTTTCCCGAACCGCCGGACGGATGTCCAGCTTATTCGCATGCGGATCGTAGAGGTAAACGTCCGGATCTTCAGCTTCTTCGGAACCGCTTTCCGCAAAAATGAAATGCGCCTCCTCCGACACGCTCGCCCTGACCGGCTCCAGACACCGTCTGCACGGCATCCCTACTGATCCGCCAATCCGTCCGCTGAAATAGAATTTTCCATCGCCGGCGGCAGACAGCCTGCCATCTACATGCACAGGTACTTCGGGCTTCGCATCGGCCTCTTCCCAGACGGGATCATCGGGCGCCAGGTCCGCATCGACGAGGGCGGCCGTAGTCTCCAGCGAGCGGAGGTCAAAAGACAGCATAAGCCCTTAAAAATAGCGAGCTTGGGGCGTTCAAACCAGTGGTTTGGCGGGACAGGTCGGCGCTTCGCGCCGGGCTCCGTTGGAGCCACTACAACCGAGAACTGCCTCGGCTTATGGCTGACGGCTTTTTTGGCTGTTGGCTGTGGGCTTTTTTTCCTGCTGGCTGTGGGCTTTTTGTTCGTTCAGGCGGGATCCAAAACTCGGCGTTTGTCGAAAGCCCGCAGCCAATAGCCAAAAAAGCCGTCAGCCAATCGCCGAGGTAGTTCTAGGTTGACCTTGCCACAACGTGGCGCGGCGCAAAGCGCCGCACCCTCGTCGCAAAGAACCAACTAAAGAGTATCCGCTTCCGCGAAAAAAAACCGAGCCTCTCTCTCCGCGTTCTCATCCGAATCTGACGCGTGAATGGCGTTCCTCTCCTTCGACTCAGCGAACAGCTTCCGAACTGTATTCTCCGCTGCCTCAGCCGGGTCGGTTGCACCGATCGCCGTCCGGAGCTCGGCCACAGCGTCTGCCTTCTCCAGGATCATCGGCATGCACTTACCCGATGTCATGAACTTCGTGAGCGAGCCGAAGAATGGACGCTCGCGGTGAACGCCGTAAAACTCTCCTGCCTGGGCATCCGTCAGGCGCATGACCCGTGCGGCTATGACCTTGAATCCGCCCTTTTCCAGGTGCGCGATGACCTGCCCTGCTTTGCCGGACGCAAATGCATCCGGCTTGATGATCGTTAGTGTGCGATTACCCGCCATCTCTGTACTAGCTCCTTATGCGTGATTTGAGGAGCTCGACAACATCAATTGGTCGCTTGGCGACGCCGAGTCCGTTTTCTTCGAATGCCTGCATCTTTTCTGCTGCCGTTCCTGCAGATCCGGAAATGATCGCGCCTGCGTGACCCATGCGGCGGCCCGGTGGGGCGGTCTGTCCTGCGATAAATCCGACTACCGGTTTGGACATCTTTTCCTTGACGAACTTGGCTGCTTCCTGCTCGTCTGTGCCTCCAATTTCACCGATCATGACGACTGCGGTGGTGTCGGGATCCTTCTCGAATGCATCGAGGCAGTCTATGAAATTCGTTCCATTGATCGGATCGCCACCAATTCCAACACAGGTGGTCTGGCCCATTCCCGCGCGCGTCATCTGGTCTACAACTTCGTAGGTCAGGGTTCCCGAGCGGCTTACGAGCCCGATGTTGCCGGGCGTGCAAATTCTTCCCGGAATGATTCCCACCTTGGATTTTCCCGGGGAAATAAGTCCCGGACAGTTGGGACCGAGAAGACGCGAGCCCTTTTCCTTCACGAACGGATACACGCGCGTCATGTCGAGCACGGGGACGCCTTCAGTGATACAAACAATGAACGGAATGCCGGCGTCCGCTGCTTCCATCATTGCATCCGCTGCGAACATCGGCGGAACATAGATGACTGTGCAGTTCGCGCCGGTTTCCCTTACTGCGTCCGCAACAGTATCGAAGATGGGAACGCTGGACTCGAACTTCTGACCACCTTTTCCCGGCGTAACTCCGGCGACTACATCGGTGCCATACTCGATCATCTGCTTCGCGTGGAAAGACCCGTCGCGACCGGTGATTCCCTGAATGAGCAGCTTGGTGTTCTTGTCGATGAAGATGCTCATGCGGCCTTTCCTCCAGTGGCGAGCGCCACAACCTTCTGCACTGCTTCGTCCATGTTCGTCATGGCCGTGAAGCCGTTTTCCGTAAGAATCTTCACTGCGATCTCGTCGTTTGTGCCGGTAAGACGAATGACAATCGGAACCTTGAGCGGATTCTGTTTCGTGGCGGTGACGATTCCGTTGGCAACGTCATCTGTCCGGGTGATGCCGCCGAATATGTTGAAGAGAATAGCCTTCACGTTCGGGTCACTTGTGATGATGCGAAGCGCGTTGACGACCTTTTCCGGATTAGACGAACCACCGATGTCCAGGAAGTTCGCGGGATCTCCGCCGTAGTATTTCACGAGGTCCATTGTCGCCATCGCAAGCCCTGCACCGTTCACTACGCAGCCGACGTTTCCATCCAGCTTGATGAAGGTGAGGTTGGATTTTCGTGCGTCGACTTCGCTTGGAGCTTCGCTGCTTTCATCGCGAAGCGCGGCGATTTCCGGGAGGCGGTCCAGTTCGTTGTCGTCTATGACCATCTTTGCGTCGAGTGCGACAACCTCGCCCCCGGGCGTCGTCACTAGCGGGTTGATTTCAGCAAGCGACGCTCCGCTCTCGGCGAACGCGTTGTAGAGATTCTGCAGAATTTTTGCCGCGGCGCGAACCTGCTTGATGTCCTTGTACAGGAAGAAGGCCAGTTGCATCGCCTCGTAACCACGGAGGCCGAAACGCGGGTCCACAGGGTGCCGAAGAATCTTCTCTGGCGTCTGCGCGGCAACTTCCTCGATGTCTATTCCGCCGGCCGGGCTCACCATGAATACTGCCTTTTTCGAGACGCGATCGACGATGATTCCGACATACGCTTCGGCCGCGATGTCAGCTGCGGGCGTCACGAGCACTTTCTCGACCGGCAGATCCTTGATGGTGAGCTTGAGAATCTTCTCGGCTACCTCGCGCGCCTCGGCGGGAGTTTTTGCCAGCTTCACTCCGCCGGCCTTACCGCGACCGCCTGCGTGAATCTGCGCCTTTACGACGACAGTCCCGCCGAATTTCGCGGCAATCTTCTCCGCCTCGGCAGCAGTTGTCGCGACTTCGCCGGGGGGAATTGGAATCCCGTGCCTGCGAAAAATCTCCTTCGCCTGATATTCGTGAATATTCACAGCCACTCCAGTGGCAAAACGGTTGTGTTGAAGACCTCAATGTAAACAAGCTGGCTCGGTAGCGGCACCGTTGCGGAACTACTGACGCGGCTGCGACACAAGCATCCCCAATGTGTCGAATGTCGCCCCGAAAGTGCCCAGATCGCCCGAAGCGAGCGCCGCACGCATTCTATTGTAGAGCGCCGTTGTGCGTGCCCTGAAAGTGGAATCCGTGGAGGGCATCTGGGGTTGAACCGTGCCATCGATGTCGGACGGTGGCGCACTGCTCAATTCTCCCTGCCAGCTGGCAGCACCGGAAGCAAATAGCCCGGGATACCGGGAAATCCAGGCCTTGGCAACGGGATCGAGCATGTCGGCGGGAAACAGCGTAGTGCGCCCGGTGACCGAATGAACCACCGCTGTTGCCGCGTGCCGAAAATAGGCTCGCTCCGCCCCCGCAATTCTGTAGTGTGCACTCAACGGGTAGAAATTCGACGCCGAGTAAAGCTCAATTGACCAGTAGAGAGTGTCTCCACGGAAGAGTGGAGCGGCGTAGCTCCCTTGCGCGAAGATCGGGGCGACCGCACGCACCCGCGCGCGGACATCCCTGGTTCCTACCAGCTTTGCGTTGCGGGGAAGGTCTCCGGAAACAAGGGACATGTCCTGCTGGCTCCAGGCGTGCGCGAGACGCCTGACCCCGCGCGGCAAACCAGGTGCTGCAATCACATCGAGAGAATCCCCGACAATCACAGCACCGCTTGCACCTGGATACACCAGGGACCCGTCGTATCGGGCAGCGATTGCATTGGAGACCGCTGAATCGGTACTGGTCCGCGGCGGGGGAATTTCCTCTGCAGGTACAATCCTCCCCTCCATTCCGTACGCCCGACGCGTGAAAGCATCCCGGGTCTGCAGATATGGAACATTACGAAGGCGTTGCAAGGCTGCGGGAGCAGTTTGCCTCAGCAGAAAAGGCAACACCTTGAGGCAGGAAACGGAAATTACGAGGACAGCAGTGACTGCAAGAAAGCTCGTCTTGAGCTGGCCGCTCCACCCTGCGAGGAGAATCAGCCCGGCAGCTGCGGTGGTGCCGATGGCGAGAAATAAATAAGTGGGAGCGAGCCAGCGATGATCGACATAAGAGAATGCCCCTGATGGTCCACTGCCCCGCAGGAGCAATGCGTA